>NZ_JBAURI010001003.1:0-12006 GCF_049581145.1 Bradyrhizobium sp. | reverse complement strand
GCAGAAGTTCAGTCCTCCGTCGCTCTTCAGCCGGCGGAATGAGGAGCGATAGATGTCTTTCTGGACACGGCACCAAGTCTTCGAAAAGAACTCGATCGTCCTGATCATCGGGATCCTTGTGGTGATCGCGATCGGCGGTCTGGTCGAGATCGCGCCGCTCTTCTACCTCAAGAGCACGATCGAGGTGGTGGACGGCATCAGGCCGTACACGCCGCTGGAGCTCGCGGGGCGCAACATCTACGTCCGCGAGGGCTGCTATCTCTGTCACTCGCAGATGATCCGTCCGCTGCGCGACGAGGTTGAGCGCTACGGCCACTTCTCGCTCGCCGCCGAGAGCATGTACGATCATCCGTTCCAGTGGGGCTCCAAGCGGACCGGTCCGGATCTGGCGCGGGTCGGCGCCAAATATTCCGACGTCTGGCACGTCACCCATCTGACCAACCCGCGCGCCATCGTTCCGCAATCGGTGATGCCGGGCTATCCGTTCCTCGCCACGACCGAGCTTGACGCCTCGATGATCGCCGATCATCTGCGCACGCTCCGCGACGTCGGCGTGCCCTATACCGACGACCAGATCGCCAATGCGCAGGCCGACCTGAAGGCACAGGTCGATCCCGACAGCCCCGACGCGGACGCTTTCCTGAAGCGGTATCCCAAGGCCGTGGCCCGCAATTTCGACGGCCAGCCCGGCGCGCCGACCGAGCTGGATGCGCTGATCGCCTATTTGCAGATGCTCGGCACCCTGGTCGACTTCAAGCTCTACAACGAAAAAGCCAATCTGCGCTGAGGTGATGGAAACGATGAGTGCAATCACAGCGATTCAGAATCTCCTGGCGGCGGTCTTCACGACCTTCTGGACGCCGATCTTCTTCGCGATCTTCGTCGCGATCCTGACTTACGCACTCTGGCCTCGCAACAAGGCCGCTTTTGACGAGGCGGCGAGATTGCCGTTGCGGGAGGATGACAGACCATGACCGATCACGGCGAAATCGATACCGTCTCCGGCACGACCACCACCGGCCACGAATGGGACGGCATCAAGGAGCTGAACACGCCGCTGCCGCGCTGGTGGGTGATCACCTTCTATCTCTGCATCGCCTGGGCGGTGGTGTATTGGTTCCTGTATCCGGCCTGGCCGCTGCTTACGAGCAACACCGCGGGTTTCCTGCACTATTCGTCGCGCGCCAGCGTCGCGGTCGAACTGGCCAATCTGGAGAAGGTCCGGGGCGAAAAGATGCTCGCGCTCGGTGCGGCCTCGCTGGCCGACATCGAAAAGGATCCGGCCCTGCTCGGGTTGGCGCGCGCCCGCGGCAAAACCGTGTTCGGCGATAATTGCGCGCCGTGCCACGGCAGCGGCGCCGCCGGTTCGAAAGGCTTTCCCAATCTGAACGACGACGACTGGCTGTGGGGTGGCACGCTCGACCAGATCGCGCAGACCATCCGGTACGGGGCGCGTTCGGGCAATCCGAAAGCGCATGAAAATCAGATGCTCGACTTCGGCAAGCAGGGGATTTTGAAGCCGGACCAGATCGTCACGGTCGCCAACTACGTGCGGTCGTTGTCGGGCCTGCCGACGCGCCCGGGCTATGACGCCGCCGCGGGTGCCAAGATCTTCGCGGAGAACTGCACGGCCTGTCACGGCGACGACGCCAAGGGCAATCCCGAACTCGGCGCGCCGAATCTCACCGACCAGATCTGGCTCTACGGGTCCGATGAAGCCACCATCATCGAGACCATCACCAACGGCCGCGGCGGCGTGATGCCGGCCTGGGAAGGACGGCTTGATCCCACGACCATCAAGGTCATGGCGGTATATGTGCACTCCCTTGGGGGCGGAAAATAACGGGGGTGGAGCGAAAGGCGATCTTCATTTGAGCTGGATCAACTGAGCGGACCCGGTTCGGTCTAAGCTCAAATCGACCATAGTCAGGAAAAGCAGGTGCCGGTTTTCCCTCGCGACAAACGCGGAACGCGTTTGCGCGGAGATCATGCTCAAGCAACACGATAGAGCGCGTTTTGACGCGCTCTAGACGCGAGAATGGTGCCCAGCCGTGAACAAGCCCCTGAAGCCCCAAGAGCTGGACGACGAGCTGGACCCTGGCGATGACGCGCCGCTCTATGTGGCGCGCAAGAAAATCTATCCGCAGAGCGTCTCCGGCGCCTTCCGCCGTATCAAATGGGGGCTGATGGCCTTCTGCCTCGCGGTCTATTATTTCCTGCCCTTCGTGCGCTGGAATCGCGGCCTTGGCGCGCCGGATCAGGCGGTGCTGATCGATTTTCCCAACCGGCGCTTCTATTTCTTCTTCATCGAGCTGTGGCCGCAGGAAATCTACTATTTCACCGGTCTGTTGATCCTCGCCGCGGTCGCGCTGTTCCTGATGAATTCGGTCGGCGGCCGGATCTGGTGCGGCTATCTCTGCCCGCAGACGGTCTGGACCGACCTGTTCTACGCCGTGGAGCGACTGATCGAGGGCGACCGGCGGGAGCGCATGAAGAAGGATGCCTCCGCCGACCCGATGAGGGCCCGGCGAATCTTCGAGCTCGTGCTCAAGCACTCGATCTGGCTTTTGATCGGATGGTGGACCGGCGGCGCCTGGGTGCTCTATTTCAGTGACGCGCCGACACTGGTGAAAGAGCTCATCACCTTTCAGGCCCCGATGGTCGCCTATATCTGGATCGCGACCCTGACCGCCACGACCTATCTGCTGGCCGGCTTCATGCGCGAGCAGGTCTGCACTTATATGTGCCCGTGGCCGCGCATCCAGGCAGCCCTCACCGACGAATGGGCGCTCAACGTCACCTATCGCTACGATCGCGGCGAAAAGCGGACTTCGATGAAGAAGGCCGCCGAGTTGCGCGCGCTCGGCGAACATGCCGGCGACTGCATCGATTGCTATCAGTGCGTCGCGGTCTGCCCGACCGGCATCGACATCCGCAACGGCCCGCAGCTCGAATGCATCCAGTGCGGCCTGTGCATCGATGCCTGCGACACCGTGATGAAGAAGGTCGGCCGCGAACCGCGCCTGATCGCCTATGACAACGACATCAACATCCACAGGCGCCAGCAAGGCAAGGCGCCGATCTACCGCACCGTCCGTCCACGCACCGTCCTCTACAGCGCCATCATCGCAGGCATCGGCGCCATCATGGTGTACACGCTGGCGACGCGGTCGTTGCTCGACGTCAACGTGCTGCACGACCGCAACCCGGTCGCCGTCACGCTCAGCGACGGCTCGATCCGCAACGCCTATACGGTCCGCCTGCTCAACAAGCGCGGCTTCGACCGCGTCATCGCGATTGATGTCGAGGGACCAAAAAATGCCACCATCCACGTCGTGGGCGTCGATTCGGTCACGCCCGACCGGCCGATGATCGTGATCGAACGCGACACCACCTCCGAGCTTCGCGTGCTGATCACCGCGCCCGCGGCTGACAACCCTGAGAAGTCGATTCCGGTGAAATTTCACGTCACCGATATCGGGCTTGGCGAGGTGGCCGCCGCGACCGACAATTTTGTCGCCCCCTAAGACGCCGCCCAGGAGTTTCGTCATGCAGAAATCCGTCGCTTCCGCCAAGCCGTTGACCGGGGGCAAGGTGCTTTTGATACTGGTGGCGTTTTTCGGCGTCGTCATCGGCGTCAACGTCTACATGGCAAAGGTCGCGATCTCGACCCTGCCGGGCACCGACGTCGACAGCTCCTACACCGCGAGCCTCGGCTATGAGAAGGAAATCGCAGCGGCGCGCGACCAGAACGCACGGCACTGGCAGGTCGACGCCCACGTCCAGCGCGACGCCGCAGGCGCCGCCACCTTGCAGGTCGAGGCCCGCGACAAGAGCGGCAAGCCGGTGACCGGGCTGAAATTCCAGGGCGTCCTGGAGCGGCCGACCGACAAGCGGTACGACCTGCCGCTCGAACTCGCGGAAGTCGGGATCGGCATCTATCGCGGCAGTGCGCCGTCCGTCGCCCCCGGTCAATGGGATCTGGTGCTGCAGGGTGACGCGGCGGGCCAGCGGATGTTCCTGTCGGTCAATCGCATCGAGCTGAACTGAAGCGGTTCGAACTGCAAAGAGTGGAAGGCCGCATCATGCAGGCGACGCGAGACTTCTCGCATTATGTGAAGGATGCGGGCTCCGGTCTCAACCATATCGATCTGGCGGTCGAGGGCGTCAATTGCGCCGGCTGCATGGCCAAGATCGAGCGCGGGCTGTCCGCGATCCCCGACGTGACGCTGGCGCGGGTCAACCTGACCGACCGCCGCGTGGCGCTGGAATGGAAGCAGGGTACGCTCGAGCCCGGCCGCTTCATCGATCGGCTGGCCGAGCTCGGCTACAAGGCCTATCCATTCGAGAAGGCGAGCGCGGAAGCGAGCGAAGCCGAACAATCGCGTTTTCTGCTGCGCTGCCTCGGTGTCGCGGCCTTCGCCACCATGAACGTGATGATGCTGTCAATCCCGGTCTGGTCCGGCAATGGCGGCGACATGCTGCCCGAGCAGCGCGATTTCTTCCACTGGCTGTCGGCGCTGATCGCGTTGCCGGCGGCCGCCTATGCCGGGCAGCCGTTCTTCCGCTCGGCCTACCGCGCGCTGCGCGCAGGCGGCGTCAACATGGATGTTCCGATCTGCATCGGCGTCATCATGGCGCTCGGCATGTCCGTGGTCGAGACCTTCAACCACGCCGAACACGCCTATTTCGACGCCGCCATCATGCTGCTGACCTTCCTTCTGGTCGGCCGCTATCTCGACCAGAACATGCGGCGGCGGACCCGGGCGGTGGCCGGAAACCTCGCCGCGCTGAAGGCGGAAACCGCCAGCAAATTCATCGGCCCCGACGAGATTTCGGAAGTCCCGGTGGCGGCGATCCGGTCCGGCGACATCGTGCTGCTGCGGCCGGGCGAGCGTTGCGCGGTCGACGGCACCGTGATCGAAGGCAAATCCGAGATCGACCAGAGCCTGATCACCGGCGAGACGCTGTATGTCGCGGCCGAACAGGGCACCGCGGTCTATGCCGGTTCGCTCAATATCTCCGGAACCTTGCGAGTGCGGGTGTCCGCGGCCTCGGAAGCCACGCTGCTGTCGGAGATCACGCGACTGCTCGACAACGCGCTGCAGGCCCGTTCGCGCTATATGCGGCTCGCCGACCGCGCCTCGCGGCTCTATGCGCCGGTGGTGCATGCCACCGCCTTGTTGACGGTGATCGGCTGGGCGCTGATGGGCGCAAGCTGGCATGACGCCATCGTCACCGGCATCGCGGTGCTCATCATCACCTGTCCCTGCGCGATCGGGCTTGCGATTCCGACGGTGCAGACGGTGGCGTCAGGTGCGATGTTCAAGTCCGGCGTGCTGCTCAATGTCGGCGATGCCATCGAACGGCTCGCCGAGGCCAATCACGTGATCTTCGACAAGACGGGCACGCTGACCTTGCCGGAGCTCGAAGTCGTCAACGCGGCCGAGATTCCGGCTGAGATTTTTCGAATTGCCGGCCAACTGGCGCTGTCGAGCCATCATCCGGTCGCCGCCGCCGTGGCGCTAGCTTCCGGCGCCAGGGCGCCATTGGTGGGCGCGATCGAGGAGCCCGGGCAGGGCGTGCGCGGCGAGCTTGACGGCGTCGAGATCAGGCTGGAGCGGCCGTCGTTCTGCGGCGCCGAGCAGCTGGTCCAAGGCAACGCCATCGGCAGCCCGATCGTCGACCCCGAAGCCTCGATCGTGGCGTTCAGCCGGGGCGAGGAAAAATATCTGTTCTCGGTGCGTCAGGGGCTGCGGGGCGATGCGCGGGCGGTGATCGCGGCGCTGAAGAGCCGGGGCATCGCGGTCGAGATGCTCTCGGGCGACCGCGAGCAGGCAGTGCGGGCGGCGGCGGGCGTGCTCGGCGTCGACGAATGGCGCGCGGGCGTGACGCCCGCCGACAAGATCGCGCGGATCGAGCAACTCAAAGCCGGAGGATTGAAGGTGCTGATGGTCGGTGACGGCATCAACGATGCGCCGTCGCTTGCGGCCGCGCATGTCTCGATGTCGCCGATCAGCGCCGCGCATTTGAGTCAGGCCACCGCCGATCTCGTGTTTCTCGGCGAGCCGTTGGCGCCGGTGGTGACGGCGATCGACGTCTCGCGCAAGGCGCTGCATTTGATGCGGCAAAACCTTTGGCTCGCGGTCGGCTATAACCTGGTCGCGGTGCCGATCGCGATCAGCGGGCTGGTGACGCCCCTGATCGCGGCGGCGGCGATGTCGGGCTCCTCCATCCTGGTGATGCTGAACGCGCTAAGAGCGTGCCGCGCCAGAACCACGACGCGATCCGAGGGTGCGGCCAGCGATTTGGCGTCCGATCCCGCGCTGAACTATTAGGGGCCTGCGATGGAAGTGCTCGTCATACTGGTGCCGCTCGCCCTTGGCCTTGGTCTTGCCGGCCTGCTGGCGTTCCTGTGGTCGCTGAAGAGCGGTCAATATGACGATCTCGAAGGCGCGGCGTGGCGCGCCATCGCCGATGACGAGCCGCAGCCGGAGGCGCCATCGGACGTCACGGCGTGCTGATACCGCAGGTCGTCGACGCAACGCGCCTCACCGGACCGGCGCCAACCAGCGCACACCATGGGTTCCCGATTCGGGCCGGGGTTGTCTCGCGGCTCGCCAGGCATGTTGAAATCCGCAAGGGGACGTAACAAAATCCGCCCGATCGCGAATATCAGGGGATGCCACAGTTCATGAATGGCGTGCAGGACGGCGACGCTGCGCAGCGCTTCAAATCGCCGGCCGGGGGCTTGCCGGGCCAGGTCGTACTGGTGCTGCAGGGCGGCGGTGCGCTCGGCTCCTATCAGGCTGGCGTCTATCAGGCGCTGCACGAAGCCGGCATCGAGCCGGACTGGATCATCGGCACCTCGATCGGCGCCATCAATGCGAGCCTCATCGCCGGCAACGAGCCGCGGCTCCGTCTGTCGAGGCTGCGGGAATTCTGGAAACGGGTCGAGCAGGATCCGATCTTCGGCTTTCGCCACGAATTCGCGGGCTTCCATGAGCGACTGTCGTACTGGTCGACGATCACCAATGGCATTCGTGGCTTCTTCAAGCCGAATCCACTGGTCCATGCCGGCGAGACCTATCCGCTCGGGGCGGAGCACGCCGGCTACTATTCGACCGCGCCGCTCAAGCAGACGCTGGGCGAACTGGTCGATTTCGAGCTGGCCAATCATGGCCGGCCGCGGCTCACGGTCGGCGCCGCCCATGTCCGCAGCAGCGAGATGCGCTATTTCGATAGCCGCGACGGCGCGGTTGACGTCCGGCACATCCTGGCGTCAGGCGCGCTGCCGCCGGCGTTTCCGGCAGTGCGCATCGACGGCGAGCTCTACTGGGACGGCGGCATTCTCTCCAATACGCCGACCGAAGCGGTGTTCGATGACAATCCGCGCAGGGATTCGCTGATCTTCTCGGTTCACCTCTGGAATCCGCTGGGCGCCGAGCCGGCCACGATGGCCGAGGTATTCTGTCGCCACAAGGATGTGCAGTTTTCCAGCCGGATCGCGAATCAGATCGCGCGGCAGGAGCAGGCGCATCGCTTGCGCCATATCATCAACCAGCTCGCCGCCCGGCTGCCCGAGGCCGAGCGCGACAGCGCGGCGGTCAAAGAACTGGCGAGCTATGGCTGCCAGACCCGCATGCATGTCGTGCGTCTGCTGGCGCCGCAGCTCGATCGCGAGAGCCATACCAAGGATATCGATTTCAGCCCGGCCGGCATCAGGCGGCGCTGGGATGCCGGTTATGCCCACACCAAGGTCGTGCTGGCGCGCGCACCCTGGGCCGGCGAGTTCGATCCGCTCTCCGGCGTGATCGTGCATGAGCAACTCGAAGCGATGCCCGTGGCCGCGGAGTGAACGCGGGAAGCCTGCTGCGAGCGACGCGCGCTTACGGCGAAATGGTCTTGCGGTACAGCGCGCTGTAGAGCGCAGCCGAGAGATCCCAGCTGAACGACCGCGACATCGCGCTCTGCCGCATCGAGTTCAATCGGTCGGTCGCAATGAAGGTCGAGAACGCCCGTCTGATGCCGCCGAGGAAGGATTCGATCGAGGGCTTCTCGAACAGGAAGCCGGTTTCGCCGTCGGTGATGGTTTCGGCCAGGCCCCCGGTCTGGTGCCCGATCGGCAGCGAGCCGA
Source organism: Bradyrhizobium sp. (assembly GCF_049581145.1). Taxonomy (GTDB): domain Bacteria; phylum Pseudomonadota; class Alphaproteobacteria; order Rhizobiales; family Xanthobacteraceae; genus Bradyrhizobium. The sequence goes on along the minus strand of NZ_JBAURI010001003.1, from coordinate 3,869 downwards.
ACCGCTGCGCGTACATCTGGCTCAAGCCACATGGCTCGAAGCGCGAGGGCATCAGCGTGAAATCGCTGCCGGCGAAGATGCGCCGGGCCTGGCCGTCATTGAAGCCGATCGCGACCCCGATCGCATCGGGGCGGCGGCGGTGCGCGTCGACCAGTGCCTGTTCGATCCCAGGCTCGCCGGAGCCGGTGACGATGATCTGGCCGCCGGATCCGATGATTTCGTCAGCGGCCGAGAGCACGAGGTCGATGCCCTTCTGGTGGACCAGACGGGCGACCAGACCGAAAATAGGCCCGCGGGAGACCGCGAGCCCGAACTGCTTGCGGACATAGGCCGCATTGGCCCGCTTGCCCTCCCAGTCCCCGGCGCCGAACGGCTGCGGCAGTTGGGCGCAAAACCGCGGATCCCAGCTCTCATCGATCCCGTTGAGGATACCGGTCAGCTGGGAGGCTGCGGAGCGGATGCGCAACAGCCCCTCCAGCCCGCAGCCGAACTCCTGCGTCGTGATCTCCTTCGCATAGGTCGTGCTGACGGTGGTCAGATGCGAGGCATAGATGAGGCCACCCTTGAGGAAGGACAGCTTGTCGTAGAACTCCAGCCCGTCGATGTGGAATGAGGCCTCGGGCGCACCGATCCGGCGCAGCGACTCCTTCGGAAACAAGCCCTGATAGGCGAGGTTGTGGATGGTCAGGATCGAGGGGATCTTGTTGCCGCTCCAGGCCAGGTAGGCCGGCACGAGGGCGGCCTGCCAGTCATTGACGTGGACCATGTCGGCTGCCCAATTCTTGTCCAGGCTGCCTGCTGCAAGTTGTGCAGCCGCCGAGGCAAGGCGCGCGAAGCGGATGTCATTGTCCGGCCAGTCGTGGCCGCTTTCGTCGCCATAGGGGTTGCCGGGTCGGTCATAGAGCTGCGAGCAGAGCAGGACGTAGACCGGCAAGCCATCCCTGGTTGCGGCACGCCCCAACGTGGCGGCTGGCATCTCCGCCAGTGACGGAACGTGGCCGACGATCTCGATGTGCGTGAATTGCTGGACGACATCGCGATATCCGGGCAGCATGATCCGGATATCGCTCCATTGGCGGAGCGCCCGCGGCAGCGCTGCGGAAACGGCTGCGAGGCCGCCCACTCGGACGAAGTCGTCCATCTCGGTCGTGACGAAGAGAACCTTCAACAAATGCCCTCGCTCGAACCCCGCACGGGTTCATGCAAAAATGGGTCCAAATTTTCCAGGAGAAAACGCACCAGGCGACCGACGGGTTCCCGGGGATCCACTTCCCCACCCAACACACCCAAATTAGGGTTAAGCATCATACTAACAAGGGGTCTTGGCCACACGGCCTAAAGGAAGTTTGCGTATGACCATAGCCGACAACGATGAGGGCAATTTGACAGGCTGTTTCGGCGGCCTTCGTGTGCTCGATTTTTCGACGACGATTGCCGGTCCACATTGCGCCCGCATGCTGGCCGACATGGGTGCCGAGGTGATCAAGGTCGAAACCGCGGAAGGGGAAACGATGCGAACCCGTCCGCCGGTGCGCAACGGCTGTTCGACCGTGTTTGGCCAGCTCAATGTCGGCAAGAAGAGTCTGGTGCTCGATCTGAAATCGCCTGACGGGTGTGAGGTGGTCAGGCGGCTCGTCGCAGGCGCGGATGTCATCGTGGAGAATTTCCGACCCGGCGTGATGCGCCGCCTGAAGCTCGATTACGAGTCGTTAAGGATGCTCAATCCGCGGCTGATCTACTGCTCGATCTCCGGTTACGGCCAGACCGGCCCGTCGGCCGAGCTACCCGCCTACGCGCCGGTGATTCATGCAGCATCCGGCTACGATATGGCGCATCTCGCCTACCAGCCAGGCCGCAACCGGCCTGATTATTGCGGGATCTATCATGCCGACGTCTTGGCCGGCACCTACGCCTTCGGGGCGATCTCGGCGGCATTATACCGACGAAGCCTTACGCAACGCGGCCAGCATATCGACGTGTCGATGCTGGAATCGATGCTCAGCCTGACATTAAACGAATTGCAGTGGTCACAATTCGAGGTGGCGTCAACGCCGCGCCCGATGTTTGGACCGATCGAGACGGCTGATGGCTATGTCATGGTGGCGATCGCCAGCGAAAAGACCTTTCAGAGCCTGATGAAAGTGATCGATCACCCCGATTGGGTAACTGATTCGCGCTTCGCTGCCTATTCTGATCGGCGCGCCAACTGGGCGCAGTTGATGGACGGCGTCGACGCCTGGTCGTGCACGGTGACGACCGCGCAGTGTCTGGCCGAACTGAACGAGGCGGGCGTTCCGTGCTCGGCCTATCGCACGGTCTCCGAAGCGCTGTCCGATCCGCAGATCGCCCATCGCCGGGCGCTGTCGGAGGTCGAGGATGGCGGCGGCACCTTCCGGGTGCTCAACCTGCCGTTCCGGATGTCGGAGGCCAAGGTCGCGGCCGGACAACGGATGGCGACGCTCGGGGAGCATACCAGGGCGCTGTTGCAGGAGGCCGGACTGCGCGGCGACGGCAAACCATCTGCGCCAAAGCCGGAGGTCGCGATGCCGCGCTGATGGCTTGCCGTCAGTCCGCAAAAGGCAAATAACAGCCAGAAAGACGTCCGCCTTGAGGGCGTCCGCCCGGCCCAAGAAACAAGATAGACAAGAACAAGACGCACAAGGAGTGATGCCATGAAGAGTTTCAAGGTCGCCGCGTTCAACGCCCCCCTGCAGGAGATCGACGAACCGACGCCGCAACCGGGCGGTATGCAGGTGCTAATCAAGGTCAGGGCCGCCGGCGTCTGCCACAGTGATCTGCACATCTGGGAAGGTGGGTACGAGCTTGGCCACGGGCGCAAACCGCTGTCCTTGAAGGACCGGGGTGTATCGCTGCCGCGCACGATGGGACACGAGACTGTCGGCGAGGTCGTGGCTTTCGGGCCGGACGTCAAGAATAGCGACAGAGGCGGCCTGAAGGTCGGCGATGTCGCACTCGTCTACCCCTGGCTCGGTTGCGGCAAATGCCCGACCTGCCTCGCCGGTGACGAGAACATGTGTCTGAAACCGGCGTCGCTCGGCGTCTATTGCGACGGCGGCTATGCCGACTACATGACCGTGCCGCATCCAAAATATCTTCTGAATCTGGAGGGGTTCGACCCGGTCGCCGCGGCGCCTTACGCCTGCTCGGGCGTCACCACCTATTCGGCGCTGAAGAAGGTCGAGAAGGATTTCGACACGCCGATCGTGATTTTCGGCGCCGGCGGATTGGGCCTGATGGCGCTGTCGCTCCTGAAGGCGATGGGCGGCAAGGGCGCCATCGTCGTCGACATCGATGCCAGAAAGCGCGAGGCGGCGGAACAGGCTGGCGCGCTTGCGACCGTCGATGGCAAGGCGCCGGATGCGCTGGAGCAGCTCATCAGGAAGGCCGGCGAGCCGATCCGCGCGGTGATCGACCTGGTCGGCAACGCCGCGACCGCGCAACTCGGATTCGACTGCCTGACCAAGGGCGGCAAGCTCGTGATTGTCGGGTTGTTCGGCGGCGGCGCGCCCTGGGCGCTGCCGCTGATCCCGATCAAGGCCATCACCATCCAGGGCAGCTATGTCGGCAATTTGCGCGAGACCCAGGAATTGCTCGATCTGGTCCGCGCGAAAAAAATTCCGCCGATTCCGGTGACCACGATGCCGCTCGCCAAGGCCAACGACGCGCTCACCGATCTGCAGAAGGGCAAACTGGTCGGCCGCGCGGTGCTGACGCCGTGAGTGCGCTCGACCATCGTTGGCTCGGCGAAGATTCCATGGGGGGTGGATAGCGCCGAAGTCTGAGGCCAGACTGAGGTTGCTGAAACCACTCAACCTGGAGACGACGACGTTGCTCGATCATCCTACCGA
>NZ_JBAURI010001002.1:0-6729 GCF_049581145.1 Bradyrhizobium sp. | reverse complement strand
CTCATGTTCGGCAACCAGAAGATCAACGTGCGGCCGAAGACGGCCGACAAGGTGGAATGGTTCACCGCCGACCACGAGACCGCCGGCAGCAACGATCTGTGCTTTCTGACCACAAGCCCACCGGACGAGGTGGTCGCGCATCTGAAGGCCAATGACGTTGCGATCGAGGAAGGTCCGGTCGCAAGACAAGGCGCGCGCGGCACGCTGCGCTCGGTCTATTGCCGTGACCCCGACGGCAGCCTGATCGAGATTTCGTCGTATGAGAATGGTGGCGCCTGAACAGGCACTGATCGTCACGTCCCGGGCTTGTCCCCGGCATGATACCGGCGGGGCAGACGGCGATTTGATCGCGGCGAGCTGCAATGGCAAGAAGGCTCCCAAGAAACGGCAGAAGCGGCCATCCAGGTCCGCATGGGAGGAACCATGCCAAATCAACAAACGCCGGGCGTTGTCGGGCCGTTCGCGGGGCTCGACGTGCCGTGGCTGCTGCGGATGCGGGCTGAAACCCGCCGCGATCATCCGTTCCTGATCTGGGCGCCGTTCGGCGCACCGGCCCGATCCTGGAGCTACGGCGAGTTTCACGACCGTGTCGGCGCGCTCGCCGCCGGCCTCGTCAGGCGCGGCATCAAGCCCCGCGACTTCGTCCTGATCCATCTGGACAATTGCATCGAGGCCATGCTGGCGTGGTTTGCCTGCGTCGAGCTGGGCGCCATCGCAGTCACCACCAACACCCGCTCGGCGGCGGCGGAAATGGAATATTTCGCCGGCCATTGCGGTGCGGTCGCCGCCATCACGCAACCGGCCTACGCCGAGACGATCGCATCGCATTGCGAGGAACTACGCTGGATCGCGGTGATCTCGCACGACGCGGGAGTACCGGCCAAACACGCCGTGCCGCGCGGCGACAGTTTCGACGCCCTGTTCGCCGACAGCGTCGACCGGCCGCGCCAACCGACCGATCCGCTCGCCCCCTGCAGCGTGCAATACACCTCGGGCACCACATCACGGCCCAAGGCCGTGTTATGGACCCATGCCAACGCCTTGTGGGGCGCCAAGGTCAACGCCGCGCATCAGGACCTGCACCAGGGCGACGTGCACCAGACCTATCTGCCGCTGTTTCACACCAATGCGCTGGCCTATTCCATGCTGGCGAGCCTCTGGGTCGGCGCAACCTGCGTGATTCAGCCGCGGTTTTCCGCAAGCCGCTTCTGGCACGTGGCGATCGAGCATGGCTCGACCTGGACCTCGACGATCCCGTTCTGCATGAAGGCGCTGCTGGAGCACGACATCCCGAACAACCACAAATTCCGGCTTTGGGGCACCGCGGTCTGCGAGCCGCCGGCGTTTGCCGCCTTCGGCATCAAGATCATCGGCTGGTGGGGCATGACCGAAACCATCAGCCACGGCATCATCGGCGAGGTCGAGCAGCCCAACACGCCGATGTCGATCGGCCGCGCAGCGACCGAATATGCCATCCGCATCACCGATGACCAGGGCGCCCCGACGCCGGTTGGGGGCACCGGCAATCTCGCGATCAAGGGCGTGCCGGGGCTTTCGCTGTTTTCCGAATATCTCCACAATGAAAAGGCCACCCGCGAGAGCTTTGACGCCCATGGCTATTTTTCGACCGGCGACCGCGTGACGCTGCTCGCGGGCGGCTACATCAAGTTCGCTGACCGGGCGAAGGACATGCTGAAGGTCGGCGGCGAGAACGTCGCGGCATCCGAGATCGAGCAGGTGATTGCCGCCGTGCCGGGCGTGCGCGAGGCTGCCGTCGTCGGCAAGAGGCATCCGATGCTGGACGAAGTGCCGGTGGTCTTCATCATCCCGCAGGCCGGCGTCGAACGGGCGCCGAAGGGCCTGCCGGACGCCGTGATGGCCGCCTGCCGCAAGGCGCTGGCGGATTTCAAGGTTCCCTGCGAGATCAGGCTGATCGACGAGATGCCGCGCTCGACCCTGGAGAAAGTGGCGAAGGCCGAATTGCGCAAGATGCTGGGGTAGGGCGGTTACGTCAGGTCGGCGTCGTCGTAATCGAGATGCCCCGCTGCCTCCAGCCCCAGGAAGAGCGGTTGATTTGCTCGTTGCAACGCCGAAGCTCACGCCAGCTCAAACCGAATCGGCAGCTTCTTCGGCCCGTTGACGAAATAAGCCTGGGTCATCTTCACCTTGCCATCGAGCGCGAGCGATTTCAGCCGCGGCAGCAGTTCCTCGAACAGAATCCGCATCTCGAGCCTGGCGAGATGCTGGCGGAGGCAGAGATGCGCGCCATAACCGAAGGAGATGTGGCGGTTCGGCCGGCGGTCACAGCGGAAGCTGTCCGGCGCATCGAATAGCGCTTCGTTGCGATTGCAGGAGGCGTAGCAAGCATCAGCCAGTCACCCTTGGCGATGGCGCGGCCACCGAGCTCGGTGTCCTCAGTGGCGCTGCGCATGAAATGCTTCACCGGCGTCGTCCAGCGGATCGCCTCCTCGACCAGGCCCGGAATCAGCGCCGGATCGGCCTTCACCCGCGAAATTGCGCCGGGTCCTGCGCGAGTGCCCAGATCGCGCCCGCAGTCGATGACGACGTGGTGTCGTGGCCGGCGGTGGCCACGATCATGTAGTAGCTGGTCGCGTCATGGTCCGGCATATGGTCGCCGTTGATCTTCGCATTGGCAATCACGGTGGCGAGATCGTCGCACGGGTGGCGGCGGCGATCCTCGGTGATGGCACCGAAATAAGCGGCGAAATCGGTCACCACCGCCTGCAGCATCGCGGAGAAGACTTCCGGCAGGCGCCTTTTGGATAGTCATCGCAGGTCGCGTAGCCCTCGTGCTGGATATCGGGACCTTCCAATTCCGCAAACTTCGCCCAGTGGTCGTGATCCCCGCTTTCACTCCATCGGCTGTAGGACGGAATTGCAATCGCAGACCCTGGAGGTGCCGGCGTTGGCGGCTCGCCATTTCTTGTCCGGATTTGTCGTCATGAGCGCCTCGTACGCCCGACTCAGAGACCGAGGCAACTCAATCCAACGACCGAGTCTCCGCCGAGCGATCAATAGCAGCCCAACGCCACCGGGCGGAACGCCTGCAGCAATTGCTGGTCAAGCTTGCCGGCCATGCCTTCCATGATCGAGAACGCCCGGGCGTGGGTATAGGGCAGGCGGTAGACGCGTTTCTCCACCAGCGCCGCGTAGATGTCGACGATCGTGGTCAGCCGCACGATATCGCTGATCTGGTTGCTGTGAAGACCATTGGGATAGCCGGTACCGTCCAGCAGCTCATGATGGTGCAGGATGACATCCAGCATTTCCGGAGGGAAGCCGCCCTGCTCGGCGAGCGCGTCATAGCCGCGGCGCGGGTGCTCGCGGACTTCCTCCATTTCCTCATCGGACAGCTTGGCGGGCTTGTCGAGGATCCCGACCGGAATGAACGCCTTGCCGACATCGTGCAACAGCGCGGCGCGGGTCAGCCGGCGCTGGTCGTCCTCGCGCATGCCGAGATGCTGCGCGAACGCCACCGAGAAGCCGGTGACGAAAAGGCAATGGCGATAGGTGCCGGTGTGATGGCAGCCGACCATGGTGAGCCATTGCCGCAATGAGGAGTGCTTGATGGCCTTCAGGATCTTGTTCTCGGCCGCAACGACGTCGTCGAAGCGCAGCGGCCCGCCGGCCGGCAGCCGCTCGAACATCCTGGCGATCACCTCATGGGCGGCGGCGACGCCGCGATTCAGGGTCTTGCCACTGTCGGTGGCGTCGTATCCCTCACTGTCCGGGAACGCGGCACGGATGCGCCGCAAAATAGCCTCGGCATCGAATGGTCGCGAAATCGTGTCCGTCGCACCCAAGGCCCAGGCCTGCATCGAGGCATGGTGTAGCGCGTCGGCAAGCACGAACAACCGCGGCATCTCGCGATAGGCGTCGGTAGAGAGCTTGCTTCGAACCCGCTGCACGCTCTCCGCAGAGCGCAGATTGATATCAACCACGATCCCCGAAATATGGCCGTCGGGCGCAAGCGGGATCTCCGAGGTCGGGATGGTGTCGACCTCACCCACCGATCGCAGAATATCGGCGAGTTCAATGCTGTGGTCGCCCCGGTCCGACGCAAGCAGGAGACGCCGTTTGGGCGAAGGCGGTTTGGTGAGGGTGGTCATGAAACCTTGGGGGCTCGCGGTGAGTGCCTACCTGCAAAGGTAGCCCACAACGGGTTCCACGAGGCTTAACAGCCATGGTCAAAGTCCCACCCTGGTTGAGCATAAAAATTTAACGAATTGCGCGCGGGAAAATCCCGACAATCTCAAGCAAGTGTCCAAGGGCCCGAACGACGAGTCTTGTGCGTTGCAGCAATAGCGTCGCCAAGATGCTGGCAAGTGCTGGACCACGGGTGATTGCCTCAACCTGCGCGCGCGGACTGACAGCCTGTCGAAGTTGGACGGTTCACACCGCAGAACATCGCGCTACAGTGAAATCGGAAAAGCGTCGAACAAGCGTCACGGAAACTGCGATGCCGAAGATCGATCGCGACGGAGTCGAGATCTATTACGAGATCCATGGCGACGGACCGCCTGTGCTGCTGACCCACGGCTATTCGTCGACATCGACGATGTGGAACGGCCAGATCGAGGCGTTGTCGAAGCGTCACAAGCTGGTGCTTTGGGACATGCGCGGCCATGGCCAGTCCGACTACCCCACCGATCCCGCGGCCTACAGCGAGGCGTTGACGGTTGGCGACATGGCAGCGCTGCTCGACGCGGTCGGCGCCAAGGCCGCCATCGTCGGCGGCCTCTCGCTCGGCGGCTACATGTCGCTGGCATTCTATCGTGCCCACCCCGAGCGGGTCTCGGCGCTCTTGATCATCGACACCGGACCCGGCTTCAAGAAGGACGACGCCCGTGAGGCCTGGAACAGGCGCGCGCTTGATACCGCGGAACGTTTCGAGCGCGAGGGGCTGGACGTATTGAAAGCTGCAAGCCGCGAGCGCTCCACCGTCAGCCATCGCGACGCCAGCGGGCTCGCGCGCGCCGCGCGCGGCATGCTGACCCAGCGCGACGCCCGCGTGATCGAGCTGCTGGCTGACATCAAGGTGCCGTCGCTGGTCGTGGTCGGCGCCGATGATGCGCCGTTCCTGGCGGCATCCGATTACATGGCAGCGAAGATTCCGGGTGCAAGGAAAGTGGTAATTCCAGCCGCCGGCCATGCGGTCAATATCGACCAGCCGCAGGCGTTCATCGATGCGGTCGAGCTGTTTCTCGATGGCCTGCCACGCCAGGCTGCCGTCGCGCCATCGTCGTGATGGGGAGCAGACGTTCTGCTACCCTCCGACATTCCACAATGATCACCAACCGCGCCAACGCCAAGGATGCTCCATGGGACAAGACATCGAACTGACGGCTTCGGACGATTTCCGGCTGGGCGCCTATCGCGCCGAGCCAACCGGCGCGTCCAAGGGCGCCATCGTCGTGATCCAGGAGATCTTTGGCGTCAATCACCACATCCGCAATGTTTGCGACCGATTGGCCGCCGAGGGTTATGTCGCGATCGCGCCTGCGATCTTCGACCGCAGCCAGCGGAATTTCCAGTGCGGCTATTCACCCGATGAAATCGCCGAGGCACGCAAATTCATCGCCAATCCGGACTGGGCTGCGATGCTGCGCGACACCGAGGCCGCGATCGATGCGGTGAAAAGCGAGGGGCCGGTCGGCATCATCGGCTTCTGTCTCGGCGGCAGCATTGCCTATGCGGCAGCGACCAAACTGCCGGGGCTAACGGCTGCGGTCGGCTATTACGGTGGCGCCATCGTGCGCTTCGCCGACGACAAGCCGAAGATGCCCACGCAACTGCATTTCGGCGAAAAGGACGCCGGGATTCCCCTGACCGATGTCGAGACCATCAAGGCCAAGCGGCCGGAGGTCGAGGTCTTCATCTATCCGGGCGCGCAGCACGGCTTTAGTTGCGACGAACGAGCAAGCTATGACAAGACCAGCGCCGATATCGCCTGGCCGCGCAGCATGGCGTTCTTTGCCAAGCATCTGAAAGCATGAACTGAGCATGAGCCGGTTGTCATTCCGGGGCGCCAACGGGTCCCGCGCCAAGCGCGGCCCGATGACGGGCGCCACGAACCCGGAAGCTCGAGATTCTCCGATGCGCAATTGCGCATCTGAGGTTCGTGCTGGGCACGCCCGGAATGACGGAAAAATCAGAACCAGCGTTCGCCGACCATCACGGTGTCGCCCGGGCTGAGCGAAGTGCCGAGCGGCGCTGCGTAGCGTGCGGCGCCAGAGGCATCGGTATGCGTGAGCGTAACCGCGTCACGGCGGGCCCGCGGCGAGAAACCGCCGGCGATTGCGACCGCGCTCTCGACCGTCATGTTCGGCACGTAGGGATATTGGCCGGGAGCCGCGACTTCGCCGAGGATGAAGAACGGCCGGTAGGATTCGATCTCGACCGCGACCGAGGGCTCCCGGATATAGCCGTTGCGCAGCTTGGCCGTGATCTCGGCGGCGAGCGAGGCCGGCGAGCGTCCGCGCGCAGGCACTTGGCCGATCAGCGGCATGGTGATCGAGCCGGCGGCATCGATGATATAGGTGTTGGTCAGACCGTCCTGGCCGAACACGACGACGCGGAGTTTGTCGCCGGCATCCAGCCGGTAGGAGGCGTCGTAGCTAACGGGCCTGGGCATCGGCGCGGCGGCATAGGCACCATAGGCCGACGATGGCGCCGAAACCCGTGCGGACGTGCCTTGCGGCGCCGCGC
>NZ_JBAURI010001001.1:0-4348 GCF_049581145.1 Bradyrhizobium sp. | reverse complement strand
TCCGTAAATAACCGACGTTGACGTGTTTCCATCCGACACCTCCTGGCTCTCTGAGCCTACTACAGGTGTCCATCAATTCGGAGGAGGTTCAACCTTGGACCTTTCCCGTGTGATGTGAAGCGAGCGCGGGACGTTAGGCGGCTTTTCGTTGCCGTATGATGGTGTAAACAAGCGGGATGGGGGAGGGGGGAATCAGATGAAATCGCCCCCCGACTCGAACCCCCGATCGTCTCAGGATGGTGGCTGCTACATGTTAGGTCTCAGGACGCCGTACCGCCCCATTTCTGGCAGACTAAGCGTCTTCAGCCCATGGATAAGTGGGGAAGGGAGGGCGGCGATCTGAGGTCTGTGCCAGTTCGGACTAATCGGAAAAGCTATTGCGGTTCATAGCGTTTTGAGGTGCCTTTTGTCCGAACGTGCCTTGAAAGTATTCAGCCGCCGAAACCCTTCCAAGCTGAATACGAGGGTTCGATTCCCTTCACCCGCTCCATACCCCAAAAACTTTCCTAAGCAAGTCCCGAGACTTATCGAAATTGCGGGTAGAATCCGTATTTTAGTCGGAAATAACGTCCAACTTTTCGGCCAACAAAACGTCCAACGCGCTCGCGCTTATGCCCGTTTTCTGACCAGACGAAACGGCACTTGGCACTTCGCGCGTCGAGTCCCGACCGAGTTTGCGCATCTCGCTCGCCGCGGTGTTGTGAGGCATTCAACCAAGCTTCGGACCGCGCAGCGGTTCGTGCGTCACGCGTCGCTGAATAGCTCAACAGCAGCCTCGAGCAACACTGGCAGGCGCTCGCGGACAAGGACTCGAGCGAGGGCGTGAACAACTACAATGAAGCGAGAAGGCGAGCGCGCCGACTCGGCTTCGACTACATCGAAAACGCGCAGCTCGTCGCCGCACCAGCTGCCGAACGGCCCGAGCATCTTGAAACGCTCGTGGCCAGGCACCCTCGTGAATGACGAGAGCGCCAGACAGGCAGTCCTCGGCTTAAAGAAGAAGCCGGTCTTTAGGGTTTTCATACTCCGATGTCCGGACCGATGTCCGGGGCCGCAATTCGGGACGACGGCGACGGACTTTGAATGTGCCGCATCAACCATTGAGATCCAGCATCGCGGGCGGCGCGTTCGTGCCAAACCATCTGAATGTCGATTTCCAACGGAGGGGAGGCCGGTTCGAGCATGACCAAATGACCTCCGCGCGCTGCCTCGATCGCGATTCGGCGCGGGAGGGTGGCGACCATGTCCGAGGAAGCGAGCAACGCGGGAACCACGGCGAATTGAGCGACCTTGACGGCAACATGACGCCGCCCGCAACTCGAGGCTTGCGCCAGCAATCGCTCGATCCAGACCCTCCCGGTTTCTGAAGCTCCGTCACCACCGTCCCGCCCGGGTCGTTCGTCGCTGCGGCCGAAGAGCGCCACCAAATGGGGAAAGCCGAGAAGCCGCTCGCTCGTCACGGCGTCACGGAGCAGGGGATGTCCGGATCTTACGAGGATCGCCTCCCGTTCCTTCAGGACGGTTGCGCGCAGCAGGCGCGCCGGCAGATCGGTGAACCATCCCAGGGCGAAGCTCAAGCGCCCCTCGTCCAGGCCCTGGACCATTTCCGAGCGATCGAGCGCGTGGATGCGCAGGGATACTCCGGGCGCCGCATCGGTGACCGATCGTATCATCGGGGGCGCAATGATCGCCGCCGCGTATTCGCTGGCCGCAATGTTGAATACACGCCGCGAGTGGGCCGCATCGAAGGGCCTTCGTTCCATGATGTCCAGGATGCGGCCCAGGCTCGCAGAAAGCTCGGCTCCAAGCTCGAGTGCACGTGACGTCGGCTCCATACCGTGAACTCCGGGATGAAACAGCGGATCATCAAGCTTGCGGCGCAGACGCCCCACAGCGTGACTTACGGCCGATGCCGTAACGCCCAACTCCTTGCTGGCACTACTGACGCGCCGATGGCGCAGGACCGCCTCGAACACCTTCAAGAGGTTCAGGTCGATCGTAACGAGAGGTTTGATCATTGCTCCCCCTTCAGGATCCGAAGCGACGCCTCCTTCGGCGCCCGTCCGATTGAAGGCGGGTAACACGCAAAGATATAGCCGAATCGTGCTGCGCTTGGCCGCTTGTTGCGGGGCTGTTGTTCGTGGACGCCGGGTCGGTCAAGCCGAAGGCAGGCGCGAGCGTGCATGCTCGCGCGCGAAGGCCGCCGGGGTATAACCGACATGGTGACGAAATCGACGGGTAAAGTGGCTCTGATCCGCAAAGCCGATGGCAAGTGCCACCTGCGCGAGCGGCAGCTCGGCGCGTCGAATCAATTCCTTGGCGCGCGCGATGCGAGAGTGTTCCACGTACTCAACCGGCGTCATCCCGACATGACGCTTGAACTCGCGGCCGAAGTGGAAGCGGCTCAGTCCGGACACTGCGGCGAGTTCCTCGAGGCCGATTTGACGTGCCGGTTGGTCATTGATGTAGGCGAGAGCCCGCCGGATCGCGGCCACATTCACCGTCACGCCCGGCTTGGCTTCGACGCCGACGGCGGTGCTGTAGCGTCTCAACATATGAATCGCGAGAGCGGTGGCGAGCGACTGTACCAGCAGGGTCTGTGCTGGATGAAACGACTGCCGCATCTCCTGGCCGAATAGTTGGGCGATGTATTGCAGCATCGGATCTGGAGCCTGGAATTTGTTGAAAATCTCAATTCTCGGAGCACCGACGCGACGCAGTTCTGCATTGGCGTGGTCGAGCTTTTCAGGAGACAGACGCATCGCGATGTAAGCCGGGAACCGTCCGCGGAAATGCACGCGATAGCCCGCCGGCATGATGATGCTTTCGCCGGTCCGTGTGGGCGACTCGAAGCGCTTGCCGCAGCGCTCTTGCATCACGTAGGGCGAGTCTTCGAGGGAGAGTGTTATGACGTGATGGTCACGCGCGGGTGATACGAGATCTTCAACCGTATATCCGGCGCATTCTTCGACAGCGATATCTGTCCAACGATGGATATCGCTTGCCGCCAGCAGCGGGCGATCCACGAGTTGGCGCCGTGCCTCCTCGACGTTAAACAGCGAGTTTCCAGGTGCCGGCATCGAATCCCCACCAAACAGCGCAGGAAATTTGTCGTATCGCGTGTAAAAAATCGCTGTAACGCATTTAATATCACGACTCCGTGGCTAAAAATAAAGAAACAAAAGCGTGAAAAGGCATTCTGTCTCGACTCGGACAGGCAGAACAACACGTTCTAATCGCGTTAGGCCGTAGGCCACTTTGCTTTGATGCCGGGTTACACCGCGCGCGAGCTTCTGAAATAGATTTTGCTGGCTCCGCGGTGATGGCGCGTACGGGGGCGCGACGGCGGCGGTGAATGCGCGCGTGGTGAAGCTCAACGCCGCAGCGCGGAGCCGCTCGCGGACGGCAATCTGTTAGCGCCAAAGCGGTGGACCCGTATTTGCGTTAGCTCGAATGGGACGGCGTGACGAAGGATAGTGCGAAGGGCCAGGTCTATTCGGCCGGGCGTGAAGTGGACGAGGACGGCCGCGCTTTCCTGGAGCGGCGTCGCGGAGACCGGCGTCAGTTCCGCTTCATCGTCTCGGCGGAGGACGGCGGCGAGCTATCCGATCTACGTACCACCAACAGCGACCTGATGCAGCAGATGGAGACCGACCTCGTGACGAAGCTCGACCGGATCGCGGTCGATCACGCCACACCCGTAGACACCTGTTGACGCGAGCAATACGGCTATTCCCGCCCTCACGATGTGCTCCAGGGTCGGAGAAATCGACCGCTCGGATTCTCACGTCAACGCGCCAGCCGCCGCGCTTCCGGCGATCCCTGTTCGGCGGCCTTCGCATACCAAGCGCGGGCTTTTGCGGGGTCGGGCGGCACGCCAATCGCGCCGAGCTTTGAGAGCGCCACCGGATCGAAGGTCCCCGCCAAAGTGAGCGAGGCCTCCGCACTGCCGGCTTCGGCCAGGTGCTGAAGGATCAGGCGCGCGCTGGCGATGTCGCCCGCGGCGATCAGATCTCGACCGCGTTGCAGCATGGCCGCGGTTTTCTCGCGCGATAAAATGGGGCTTGCAGGCGGGTCTGGAAGGGCGGCGGGCCGCGGCACGACAGGCCCGGGCTGGGCGGAAGGTGATGTTGCAGCCGGTAACTGCGGCGGCGCTGCATCATTGGTCAGAAGCGCCGCAAATGCCCCCAAGGCAGTCGTCGAGGCAGTCGTCGAGGCAGGGGTCGAGGGCTGGTCGGCGGTCTGGAGCTGCGCTTCGGTGGGAGGAATCTGGGTCAGGTTCGTCAGCACGGTCTTCGAAAAGGATTGACTTTGGCCCGTGTCAGCTCCGCTGCGGACGGCTCTACTG
>NZ_JBAURI010001000.1:0-12244 GCF_049581145.1 Bradyrhizobium sp. | reverse complement strand
GCCCTGCAGCGCGGCAGGCTGCGCCTCGAACGGCTGAGCCGCGAGGCGCTGGCGCTGCAATTCGGCGGCGCTGCCGGCACGCTGGCCGCACTCGGCGACAAGGGATTGCTGGTCGCGGAGCAACTCGCCCGGGAGCTCGAGCTGCCGCTGCCGGATGCGCCCTGGCATACCCATCGCGACCGCATCGCCGACGCGGCATCGGTGCTCGCGATCCTGACCGGCAGCTGCGGCAAGATCGCGCGCGACGTCTCGCTGATGATGCAGACCGACGTCGCCGAAGCCTTCGAGCCAGCCGGCGAAGGCCGCGGCGGATCATCGACCATGCCGCACAAGCGCAATCCGGTCGCCGCCGCAAGCGCGCTGGCCGCGGCCACCATGGCGCCGAATCTTGCCGCGACGATCTTCGCCGCCCAGGTGCAGGAGCACGAGCGCAGCGCCGGTCCCTGGCACGCCGAATGGCCGACCTTGCCGACGCTGATGCTGGTCACGTCGGGCGCGCTCGCTTGCATCGTCGATATCGCCGAGGGCCTGGAGATCGATGTCGCGCGGATGCGCGCCAACCTCGATACCAGCAACGGGCTGATCATGGCCGAGGCGGTCGGCATGGCGCTTGCCGAAAAGATCGGCAAGAGCGAGGCGCATCACCTGGTCGAGGCGGCCAGCAAGAAAGCGGTTGCCGGGAAGCGGCATTTGCGCGAAGTACTGAGCCAGGATTCGAAGGTCATGGCTCAACTTGGCGCGCAGAGGATTGCGGAGCTGTTCGAGCCGATGGGCTACCAGGGCGCCGCGCAAGCCCTCATCGATCGCCTGCTCGCGTCGCTTGAAGACCACTGACCGAAGAGCAATAACCACGGAGACGTTTTCGATGCCAATGATCGATGCCGACGGCTGTCTCATCAACGTCTCCGTCGAGGGGCGCGAGAGCGGACCGACCCTGATGCTGTCGAACTCGCTCGGCTGCACGCTGCAGATGTGGGAGCCGCAGATGAAGGCGCTGACCCAGCTGTTCCGTGTCATCCGCTATGACCGCCGCGGCCACGGCAAATCCGGCGTGCCGCCGGGACCCTATGCGATGGAGCGTTTCGGCCGCGACGTGCTGGCGATCCTGGATGATCTCAACATCGAAAAGGTGCATTGGTGCGGGCTGTCGATGGGCGGCATGGTCGGGCAATGGTTAGGAGCCAACGCGCCGGAGCGGCTCGGCAAGATCGTGCTGTCCAACACCGCCTGCCATTATCCTGACCCGACCAACTGGCTGAACCGCATCAAGCTGGTGCAGGACAGCGGCATGGCCGCGATCGGCGACGCCGTGATCGCCAACTGGCTGACGGCGGACTTCAGGGAGCGCGAGCCGCAGGTCACCGCCAACCTGAAGACGATGCTGCTCGCCACCCCGCCCGCCGGCTATATCGGCTGCTGCGAGGCGCTCAGCACGCTCGACCAGCGCGCTCTGCTGCCGAAGATCAAGAGCCCGACGCTGGTGATCGCGGGCCGCCACGACATGGCAACGCCGGTCGCGGCCGGCGAGCTGATCCGCAGCCAGATTCCCGGCGCCAGCCTGACCATCCTGGATGCCGCGCATATTTCCAATGTCGAGCAGCCGCACGCCTTCACCGACGCCGTGGTCGGATTTTTGACGCAACGCTGAGCCCAGTGTCGTCATTCTGGGGCGCACAACGGCTGGAGAGAAAACCATGGACGACCGACAACGCCGCGACGGCGGCATGGTCCAGCGCCGCAAGATCCTCGGCGACGCCTGGGTCGACAAATCCATCGCCAACCGCAATGCGTTCAACACCGATTTCCAGGACCTGATCACGCGCTATGCCTGGGGCGAGATCTGGACGCGGCCGCATTTCGACGAGCGGACCCGCCGCGTGCTGGTGATCGGCACCATGGTGGCGCTGGGGCAATGGGACGAATTCCGGCTGCATGTGCGCGCGGCGCTGAGCGAGGGCGGCTTTACGCCCGATGACATCAAGGAGATCCTGCTGCAGCAGGCGATCTATTGCGGCGTGCCCGCCGCCAATCACGCTGTCAAGGAGGCCTCAGCCGTGGTTGAGGAGCTGGGGCTGCTGAAGAGTTGAGGCACCGCTCGCTGCCGCGCAGCTTGCAGCGCCCTGTTCCGGCCGCGACAAGGCCATGCGTTCGACGCGAGATTCAACCTGGCGCTCGATCTGGAGCACGATGGCGGTGCCGAGCAGCATCAGCAGCTCGGTGGCGTGCAGCCGCATCGCCGCGACCTCGCCGACCCGCGACGCCATCACCATGCTGGCGAAGCTGATCAGGCCGCCGATGGCAAGCGCCATGCCGAGCGCTTCGTCCGGGCCGCCCGACTTGCGGATCGATGGCCGGGCGAGGAAGGCCAGGAAGATCGC
This sequence comes from Bradyrhizobium sp., assembly GCF_049581145.1. Taxonomy (GTDB): domain Bacteria; phylum Pseudomonadota; class Alphaproteobacteria; order Rhizobiales; family Xanthobacteraceae; genus Bradyrhizobium. The sequence continues at coordinate 9,866 of NZ_JBAURI010001000.1, read as the reverse complement.
GAAAAACGCCGCCACCGTCAGCCGGCCGAGCGCCAACAGCCAGGCGGCGCGTATCGTGGCGGTCGCCGTGAGCTGCAGATAGTCGCTGACGAACAATGCCACGGCGACGCTCGGCCGCTCATAGAGACCGTGGATCGGCGAGACCATGATCCGGAACGCAATGATGGTCCAGGTCGGAATGAAATACGCCGCCAGCAGCGCGCCGCTGAACGAACTGATCCGCCAATTCGTGGACATGTGGCTTCCCGCTTCCGCCGCGACGCTGTTTGGAATGACGCGTCGGCCTTGCCGGCGAGCTAATCCTCTCGAAGCTCGACACGCAATTTAAACCAGTTGTTTACCTTAACTGCAAAGCGACATCCCGCCTGTGTTCCAGCAGGCCAAAGAAAAGTCCCGCCTTTCGGCGGGACCTTCCTGCTCACAAGCTCCGCGCCCGAACTAGCGTCGCTCGCCGGGGTTCTGGGTCTGCTGGCCCGGCTTCTGCTGGCCGCCCTGCTGCTGTCCCGGCTTCTCCTGACCCGGATTCTGCTGGCCCGGATTCTGGCTCTGCTGGCCAGGATTCTGGTTCTGATTGCTCATTCGGGAATCTCCCTTGTTGAACGTTCTTGATGAACGTTGGAAAGAAATAACCCCTGCGAATGGAATTGGTTGCAAGGGAACCACGGTTCCATTGGCTATCACGAACGGGTGGCTGTCGCTTGTCCCGGCGGTGGCGGGGAACCGGACGCTGCAACACCCCGGTACAAACCGTGCCGAGGGCGCCTCCTGCTGTTGCCGCCCAGGGTTCCCGCTGTTAGAAAATGCTGCGACGCGACGCTTGAAGGCTGCCCGGGGCCCTCGCCGCGTCGTCCCTCACTAGCGGCAGCCCATGGACTATTTCGCTCAGCAGCTCATCAACGGCCTCGTGCTCGGCTCGATCTACGGCCTGATCGCGATCGGCTACACCATGGTCTATGGCATCGTCGGCATGATCAATTTCGCCCATGGCGACATCTTCATGATCGGCGGCTTCATCGCGCTGATCTCGTTTCTGCTGCTGGTGTCGTTCGGGCTGACCACAATACCGCTGATCCTGCTGATCGTGCTCCTGGTCTCGATGGCGATCACCGCGCTCTATGGCTGGACCGTGGAACGGATCGCCTACCGTCCGCTGCGGCACTCGTTCCGCCTGGCGCCGATGCTGTCGGCGATCGGCATGTCCTTCGTGCTGTCGAACTATGCGCAGGTCGCGCAGGGCGCGCGCGTCAAGCCGGTGCCGCCAATCATCACCGGCGGCTACACCCTGCTGGAAAACAACGGCTTCGTGGTGCGGCTGTCCAATGTGCAGATCGTGGTGGTCGTGACCACCATCGTGCTGCTCGCGATCTTCACCTGGCTGGTGGCACGGACCCGGCTCGGCCGCGACATGCGCGCCTGCGAGCAGGACCAGACCATGGCCGCGCTGCTCGGCGTCGATGTCGACCGCACCATCTCCATGACCTTCGTCATCGGCGCGGCGCTCGCCGCCGTCGCGGGCATGATGTACCTGTTGTATTACGGCCTGGTCGATTTCTTCATGGGCTTCGTCGCCGGCATCAAGGCGTTCACCGCGGCCGTGCTCGGCGGCATCGGCTCGCTGCCGGGGGCGATGCTGGGCGGACTTGCGATCGGCCTGATCGAAACCATGTGGTCGGCCTATTTCTCGGTCGAGTACAAGGACGTCGCCGCCTTTTCCATCCTGATCGTGGTGCTGATCTTCATGCCGACCGGCCTGCTGGGCCGTCCCGAAGTTGAAAAAGTTTGACGGGCGTGAACGCATCCGCATCTCGACCCGCCCAGGCGCCGCGCGCGTCCACCGGGCTCGTGATCCTGAAGACGGCCGCGACCAGCGCCTTCATCGCGCTGGTGCTGTTCTCGCTCATGGTCGGCATCCGCACCGAAGCGGGACCGACCGGGCAATTGATCTACTGGACGCGGTTCGGCGAGCTCGCAACCCTGGTCGCGGTGGTGTTCTTCGGCAGCATCGCCATCGAGCTCGCGCGGCTGTGGCTCGGACCGAGGGTCGTAGCCACCAGCCTCGTTCCGCCGGCCGCGCGGACCGGCCTTGCGGTCGCGGGCCGCCTGGTTGCCCCCGCGCTGCTGATCTTCACGCTGCTGGTGCCGGTCATCTTCTATCATCAGCGCTACATTCTCGATCTCGGCATTCTGGTGCTGACTTACGTGATGCTGGGCTGGGGACTGAACGTCGTGGTCGGCCTCGCCGGCCTGCTCGATCTCGGTTATGTCGCCTTCTATGCGGTCGGCGCCTATTCCTACGCGCTGCTGGCGACCAATTTCGGACTGTCGTTCTGGATCTGCCTGCCGCTCGCCGGCATCTTCGCCTCGTTGTGGGGCGTAATGCTGGGTTTTCCGGTGCTGCGGCTGCGCGGCGACTATCTCGCCATCGTCACGCTGGCCTTCGGCGAGATCATCCGCCTCGTCATCATCAACTGGCAGAGCCTGACCGGCGGGCCGAACGGCGTATCCGGCATTCCGCGCCCGACCCTGTTCGGCATTCCCCTGACCCCGGGCGATGATGGGCTCGCCGCGAGGCTCGGCATCGCGTTCTCGCCGACCCACCGCATCGTATTCCTGTTCTATCTGATCCTGGCGCTGGCGCTCGTCACCAACTGGGTGACAATCAGGCTCCGGCGGCTGCCGATCGGCCGGGCCTGGGAAGCGTTGCGTGAGGACGAGGTCGCCTGCCGCGCGCTCGGCATCAACACCACCACGACCAAGCTGACGGCGTTTGCGACCGGCGCCATGTTCGGCGGCTTCGCCGGCGCGTTCTTCGCCACCCGGCAGGGCTTCATCAGCCCGGAATCCTTCACCTTCCAGGAATCGGCGCTGGTGCTCGCCATCGTCGTGCTCGGAGGCATGGGCTCGCAACTCGGCGTCGCGCTGGCGGCGCTGACGATGATCGGCGGCTTCGAACTGTTCCGCGGCCTCGAACAGTACCGCATGCTGGTGTTCGGCCTCGCCATGGTGTTGCTGATGATCTGGCGGCCGCGCGGCATCGTCGGCCATCGCGCACCGACCGTGTATCTGAAACAGGCGCAGACCATCTCCTCCGACCTCGTCAAGGAAGGGCACGGATGAGTGAGCGGATCGGCGTCCCGATGAGCGACCGGACGCGTCAGCAGATTCTCGCCGTCGACCATCTGGCGATGGTTTTCGGCGGCATCGTCGCGGTCAGCGACCTGTCGTTCGCGGCGCAGGCGGGCGAGATCACCGCGCTGATCGGCCCGAACGGCGCCGGCAAGACCACCGTGTTCAACTGCATCACCGGCTTCTACCGGCCGACCGGCGGCACCATCCGCCTCGCGCGCGACGGCGCGCCGGCCATCGCGCTCGAACGGCTGAACGATTTCCGGATCGCCAAACGCGCCAGGATCGCGCGCACGTTCCAGAACATCCGCCTGTTCCCCGGCATGACCGCGCTGGAAAACCTGATGGTGGCGCAGCACAATGCGCTGATGCGGGCCTCGGGGCTGACCTTTCTCGGGCTGATCGGCGCGCCGTCCTGGCGCGCCGCCGAGAAGCGCGCGATCGAACTCGCGACCTTCTGGCTCGATCGCATCGGACTGATCGAGCGGGCCGACGACGCTGCCGGCAACCTGCCTTATGGCGACCAGCGCCGGCTCGAGATCGCGCGGGCGATGTGCACCGAGCCGGTGCTGCTCTGCCTGGACGAGCCGGCCGCCGGACTGAACGCGCGGGAAAGCGCCGCGCTGAACCAGCTGCTGCTTTCGATCCGCGCCGATCAGGGCACCTCGATCCTGCTGATCGAGCACGACATGTCGGTCGTGATGGAGATTTCCGATCATATCGTGGTGATGGATCACGGCATCAAGATCGCCGAGGGCACGCCGCGCGAGGTGCGCGACGATGCCAAGGTGATCGCGGCCTATCTCGGTGCCGACGAAGAGGAAGCGATCGCCGTGATGGAGAGCGGCGCGTGACCGCCCCGCTGCTTGCGATCCACGGCCTGCGCGCCGCCTACGGCAAGATCGAGGCGCTGAAGGGCGTCGATCTTCAGATCAACAGCGGCGAGATCGTGGCGATGATCGGCGCCAACGGCGCCGGCAAGTCGACGCTGATGATGACGATCTTCGGGCGGCCGCGCGCCCGCGCCGGAAAAATCCTGTTCGAGGGACAGGACATCACGGACGTGCCGACCCACCAGATCGCGCGCCTGCGGATCGCGCAGGCGCCGGAAGGGCGGCGGATCTTTCCGCGCATGAGCGTTGCGGAGAACCTGCAGATGGGCGCCGATGCGACCGGCTGCAGCGAAGCGGAGCGCGCCGACGGCCTGGAGCGGGTGTTTGCGCTGTTCCCACGGCTCAAGGAGCGGCTGGCCCAGCGCGGCGGCACGCTGTCCGGCGGCGAGCAGCAGATGCTGGCGATCGGCCGCGCGCTGATGAGCCGTCCCCGCCTCTTGCTGCTCGACGAGCCGTCGCTCGGGCTTGCGCCGCTGATCGCGCGCCAGATTTTCGACGCCATCCGCGTCCTGAACCGGCAGGACGGCCTCACCGTGCTGATCGTGGAACAGAACGCCAATCACGCCCTCAAGCTCGCCCACCGCGGCTATGTCATGGTCAACGGGCTGATCACGCTGGCCGGAACCGGCAGCGAGCTGCTCCAGCGTCCCGAAATCCGCGCCGCCTATCTGGAGGGCGGCCGGCGCGGATGAGGTTCCGCGCCGGCGGACTGCGGCCAAATGTTGCGGATGTCGCGAGAGATCGCCGAATTGCCTGAAAAATGCCGATGACTTCGCGGTAAAATCAGCCGACAATGGCGGCCGATTTCAAGATCCGGCCCGCCGGTTCTCCCTTAAGGCGTTCACCCGCGAGGATTTTCATGACATCACTCAAGCTCATTGGTCTGGCGCTCGGCGCGTCGCTGGCGCTTTCGACGGCGGCGTTCGCCGAAGACCTCACCGTCGCCGTGGCGGGCCCGATGACCGGCGGCGAATCCGCGTTCGGCCGGCAGATGAGAAACGGCGCCGAGATGGCGGTGGCCGATTTCAACGAGGCCGGCGGCGTGCTGGGCAAGAAACTCGTGCTCGATGTCGAGGACGACGCCTGCGACCCGAAACAGGCGCGCTCGGTGGCGGAAAAGATCGCCAGCGCCGGAATCCCGTTCGTCGCCGGCCATTACTGCTCGTCGTCGTCGATCCCGGCCTCGGAAGCCTATGCCGACGGCAACGTGCTGGAGATCACGCCGGCATCGACCAATCCGCAGTTCACCGAGCGCAAGCTCTGGAACGTGGCGCGGGTCTGCGGCCGCGACGATCAGCAGGGCCTGGTCGCCGGCGACTACATCGCCAAGCATTTCAAGGGCAAGAACATCGCCATCCTCGACGACAAGACGACCTACGGCAAAGGCCTTGCCGACGAGACCAAGAAGGCGCTGAACAACGCCGGCGTCACCGAAAAGCTGTTCGAATCCTACAACCAGGGCGACAAGGACTTCAACGCGATCGTCTCGCGCCTGAAACTCGAGAACATCGACCTCGTCTATGTCGGCGGCTACCATCAGGAGGCGGGCCTGATCCTGCGCCAGATGCGCGATCAGGGTCTCAAGACCATCCTGATGGCCGGCGATGCGCTGGCCGACAAGGAATACGCCTCGATCACCGGACCGGCCGGCGAAGGCACCCTCTTCACCTTCGGCCCCGATCCGCGCAAGAAGCCGGCCGCCAAGGCCATCGTGGACAAGTTCAAGTCCAAGAACATCGATCCCGAGGGTTACACGCTCTACACCTATGCGGCGATGCAGGTGTGGGCGCAGGCCGCTGCCAAGGCAGGCACCACCGATCCGAAGAAGGTGATGGATGCGATCAAGGCCGGCGCCTGGGATACCGTGATCGGCAAGATGCAGTTCGATGCCAAGGGCGACATCAAGCACATCGATTATGTCGTCTACAAATGGGACGACAAGGGCGGCTACACGGAAGTCGATCCGAACGCCTCCTGAACCCGGAAGCGCTCCGCATGACTTCGAGCGCCTCGGCCGCGCCGGGGCGTTGTCGTTCTGACGTCTCTCAAACGACCGCTTCGGCGACGCTGCTCTGCCGCACCAGTCCCTGCGCGCTTTCGACGGCGCGGATCAGGTCCTTTGGCCGGAACGGCTTCTGCAGGCAGACCACGCTCGATGCGGCCGTCGCATCCGATGCGGCGTTGAGCGACGCCACCCCGGAGATCACGACAACCGGCAGATCCGGCACGGCGTCGCGCATCCTGGCGATGACGTCGAATCCATTGCCGTCGGCCAGGAAGATGTCGACCACCGCGGCATCGAAGGCGGACTCCTCGAACAGCTTCAATCCCGCCGCGGCGCCTCCGGCCTCGCCGACCTCGAAACGGTTGACGCGCAGCACCATGCAGATCATGGCGCGGACGTCTTTCTGGTCGTCAATAACGAGAATGCGGGCCATTTGGACACTCCGGATCGCTTGCCAGTAAAACCCACTATGGTTTCAACGAAACTCCGTAAAACTGCGGATATCATCGGATTCGCGGGTAAAGACTTGGTTACTCGCATTGGTTGCCTGCTGGCTCTTCCGCTCAGCGAGGTTATGTGTAACCGTGGGTTGATCTTGGAAAATACCGAGCGGAGCCACGAGCTTAGCGCTTCTGATGCCGGTTCGCGGGGGACCAGGAATGCAAGCCGGCAACGACCGTACGCTGTTTCTTTCGACGCTGCCGGCCGGCCTGCGCGAGCGCGCCTGGGCGTCGGCGATCGTCGGCGTTTCGGCTGTGCTGTTCGCGATCGCGGTGCCTTATGCCGGCGTTCCTCTGACGCCAGTGCCGGCTTTCGTCGCGAGCTATCAATCCGCGCTCGCGATCAACGACCTCATCACTGCGGTTCTGCTGTTTTCACAGTTCACTGTTCTGCGCTCATGGGCGATGTTGCTGCTGGCCAGCGGGTATCTCTTCACCGCGCTGGCGGCAATCGTTCATGGCCTGACCTTTCCCGGCCTGTTTTCCCCGACTGGCCTGTTGGGCGCAGGTCCGGAGACCACGCTCCAGCTCTACATCGTCTGGCATAGTGGATTTCCGCTGCTGGTGATTGCGTATGCGCTGACGAAGGGAACCAATGGCGGCATCAAGATACGCTGGCGCACGACGCAGGCCATTGTTGGCAGCGTCGTCGCGGTCTGCGCCGTGGTCACCGCGCTGGCGTGGTTCGCGACCTTCCAGCACGACTGGATTCCGTCACTGCTGAACGCAAATCACGGCGCCGCCATCAGGATGCGCGTCGTTTCGACCGTCTGTGGCCTCAGCTTCGCCGCGCTCCTGACTCTCTGGTTTCGCCGGCCGCATCTGGTGATCGACATCTGGCTCATGGTGGTGATGTGCGCGTGGCTGTTCGACATCGCGCTGTCCACCATTCTCGACGTCGCCCGCTTCGATCTCGGGTTCTACGTTGGACGACTCTACGGGCTGTGCGCGGCGAGCTTCGTTCTGGGCATGCTGCTGGTCGACAATGTCGCGCTGCAGGCCAAAACGGCGCAACTGTTCGGCAAGCTGCGCCGGCAGGCTCTCTCCGAGAAAGAATATTATACCGAGCGCGAGCGGCTGTTCAGCGCCGTCGTGGAATCCTCCAACGACGCCATCATCGCCAAGGCGCTCGACGGCACCATCACCGCCTGGAACAAGGCCGCCGAAACCCTGTTCGGATATTCCGCGGGCGAAGCGGTCGGGCGGCATATTTCGCTTATCGTCCCCGAGGATCGGCGCGCCGAGCTCAATCATATTCTGGCGCGGATCGGCCGGGGTGAGACGATCGCTCATTATGAGACCCTGCGGATCGACAGCAGGGGCCGGCTGATCGACGTCTCGCTGAGCATCTCGCCGGTTCGCTCGGCCAGCGGCGAGATCGTCGGCGCGTCGAAGATCGCCCGCGACATCACCGAAAGCAAGCGCACGCAGCACGAGCTGAGCCGCGAGATCGAGGAGCGGCAGCGCATTTTCGAGACCTCGCAGGACCTCATCCTGGTGACGGATACGATGGGCACGCTGATGCAGGTCAGTCCGAGCGCGACCGCGATCCTCGGCTATCGGCCGGAAGACATGATCGGACGCGGCGCCGCCGAATTCATCCATCCCGACGATCTCGACGCCGCTCGCGCGGAGATGCGCTCGGCGCGGCTGGTCCAGCAGAAGCGTAGCTTCGAGGCGCGCTACCGTCACAAGGACTGCCACCTCGTGACGCTGAACTGGCTCGGAACCTGGTCCGAGCCGGCCCAGCGGCATTTCTTCATCGGCCGCGATCTGACGGAAAAGCGGGAAGCCGAGGCTCAGGCCCGGCAGGCGCAGAAGATGGAAGCCATCGGCCAGTTGACCGGCGGCGTCGCCCACGACTTCAACAACATCCTCACCGTCATCACCGGCACCATCGGCATCCTGTCCGAAGCGGTCGCCGATCGCTCCGAGCTCGCCTCGGTCGCGACGCTGATCGACGAGGCCGCCGAGCGCGGCGCGCAACTGACGAGGCATCTGCTCGCCTTTGCCCGCAAGCAGCCGCTGGCGCCGCGGGACATCGACGTCAATGCGCTGATCCTCGAAGCCGCCAAATTGCTGCGGCCGACGCTCGGCGAGCACATCGAGATCTCTCCCAATCTGGCGGATGACGCCTGGCCGGCACTGGTCGATCCGAGCCAGCTCACCACTGCGATCCTCAACCTCGCCTTGAACGCGCGCGATGCCATGCCCGACGGCGGCAAGCTTTTGCTGGAGACCCAGAACGTCGCGCTCGACGACGGCTACGCCAGCGTCAACAGCGACGTTGCGGTCGGCCATTACGTCATGATCGCCGTGAGCGACACCGGATTCGGGATCTCCGCAGCCAATCTGGACAAGGTGTTCGATCCCTTCTTCACCACCAAGCAGGTCGGCAAGGGCACCGGCCTCGGGCTGAGCATGGTGTTCGGTTTCGTCAAGCAGACCGGCGGACACGTCAAGATCTACAGCGAGGAAGGCCACGGCACGACCGTCCGGCTTTATCTGCCGCGATCGGCCGGAGCGGGTCATGGCGCCGTGGAAGCGATACAGCCGGCGCAGATGCAAGGCGGCGACGAGACGGTCCTGATCGTCGAGGACGATCCGCTGGTGCGCAAATATGTCGTCGCCCAGGTGGCGAGCCTCGGCTACACCACGCTGGAAGCCGCCAACGCGGCCGAGGCGCTGGCGATTATCGCGACTGATACGCCGATCGATCTCTTGTTCACCGACGTGATCATGCCGGGCGCCATGAACGGCCGGCAGTTGGTCGATGCGGCGCTGAAGCATCGCCCGTCGCTGAAGACGCTGTTCACGTCGGGATATACCGAGAACGCCATCGTCCATCACGGCCGGCTCGACGCCGGCGTCCTGCTGCTCGCCAAACCCTATCGCAAGCTGGAACTCGCCCAGATGCTCCGCACGGCGCTTGCCGGTTGAAGCATCTCGCGCGCCGCGGTATCGCTGCTGGGCTGGCGACCGCACGCGCGACAGGATCGGCCTTTTGAAAAATCTGCTCACCGATATCGCCGGCGTCCGCGTCGGCCACGCCGATGACGCCAGGCTTGGATCCGGCGTCTCCGCCGTGATCTTCGACAGGCCCGTGGTCGCCGCGATCGATATCCGCGGCGGCGGCCCCGGCACCCGCGAGGAGGCAGCGCTCGGCCTCGCCAACACGGTGGAGCGGATCGACGGCATCGCGCTGGCCGGCGGCTCGGCCTTCGGATTGGAAACCGGCGGCGGCATGCAGGCCTGGCTGGCCGAACAGGGCCGCGGCTTCGTGGTGCGCGGCGCCGTGATTCCGATCGTGCCCGGCGCGATCCTGTTCGATCTCCTCAACGG
>NZ_JBAURI010000999.1:0-2363 GCF_049581145.1 Bradyrhizobium sp. | reverse complement strand
GTCCTACACCAACGCCGGCAAACTGAGCGACGACGATACATCCGCCGTGATCGCCTATCTCCGCAGCCTGCCGGCCGCCGGTGCTCAGACACCCGATCCTCCCGACCGCTTCAATCTCCTGGGTCTTGCCATGCTGGGGGCCGGCCTGTTGCCGAGCGGCAAACCGGTCAGCACCGCCGTCGTGACGGCGCCGCCGAAATCGCCGACCTCGGAGTTCGGCGCCTACATTCTGTCGTACCAGGATTGCCGGGAATGCCATGGTCGCCAGTTGACCGGCGGCGTGCCCGGTCAGCTGGCGCCGCTCGGTCCCGACCTCAGCGTCGTGAAGGATTGGACGCGTGTGGACTTCATCGCGACCTTTCGCACCGGCGTTGATCCCAATGGGCATGAGCTTGGCAAGGTCATGCCGTGGCGCCCGCTCGGCCGCATGGATGATGACGAGTTGACCGCGATCTATGAGTACCTGACGCACCTGCCGCCGGGCTGAGCAGCGGGTTTGGCGCGGCGGGTTTCGCTCCGTTTCGGGGCACGAACGATCTGGCGCGATCGGCTGGAAACGTGTAGAGCGGCGTGCATGAACGCCGAAAACGTCAATCTCGTCAGTCACCCGCTGGTCCAGCACAAGCTTTCGCTGATGCGCGAGCGCGATCGCTCGATCAAGGGATTCCGGGAGCTCCTCAACGAGATCGGGATGCTCTTGTGCTACGAGGTGACCCGCGACCTGCCGCTCGAACTGGTCGATATCGAGACCCCGCTGTCGCCGATGAAGGCGCCCAAGATCGCCGGCAAGAAGCTGACCTTTGCGCCGATCCTGCGGGCCGGCGTCGGCTTTCTCGACGGCATGCTGGCGCTGGTCCCTTCCGCGCGCGTCGCGCATATCGGGCTCTATCGCGACCCCGATACGCTGCAGGCGGTCGAGTATTTCTTCAAGGCGCCCCAGGATCTGTCGGATCGGACCGTCGTGCTGATGGACCCCATGCTGGCGACGGGCAATTCGGCCTGCGCTGCGGCGACCCTTCTGAAGACGCGTGGCGGTCGCGACATCCGTTTCGTCTGCCTGCTCGCGGCGCCCGAAGGCATCGCGCAATTCCGGAGGGAACATCCCGACGTTCCGATCTGGACCGCCGCCATCGACGAGCGGCTGAACGATCACGGCTACATCCTGCCCGGCCTCGGCGATGCCGGCGACCGCATGTTCGGGACGAAGTAGCAAGACCGCATCACCAGTCGAGCGTTTCCGGGGTTCGAATCGTCAGGCGCGCCGCGGTCGATGAAGATGGGCACTATTCGTTCGCCGTGGCGCTATGATACCGGGGCCTGCCGCGCGAGCGCATCCGCCGATTTTCGACGCCTTCCGACATTGCACTTCCCCGCTCAGGCCGCCTTGGGCTTGTTCACTGTCTCGATTCGATCGAGAATCTTGCCGAGATCGCGCCTCGCGATCTGCATGTCATAGTCGTTCTGCAGGTTGAGCCAAAGCTGGGCGGTCGTCCCGAGCGCCTTGGCGAGCCGAAGCGCGGTATCGGCCGTAATGCCGCTCTGTTCGCCGGCGATCCGCTCGATCCGAGTGCGAGGCAAGCCGCAGGCCTTGGCGAGAGCGCCCGCCGACATTCCGAGCGGAACGAGGAACTCCTCCCGCAGAACCTCACCAGGATGCATGGGCTTGAGCTTCTTGGTCACTGTAGGTCCTCTTCTAGTGGTAATCCACGATCTCAACGTCCGCCGGGCCTTCCGTCGTCCAAACAAAGCACACCCGGAATTGGTCGTTGATCCTTATCGAGTGTTGCCCCTTGCGATCACCCGCCAGCGCTTCAAGACGGTTGCCTGGAGGCGACCGCAAGTCACCGAGATCGCCCGCGGCGTTGAGGTAGCGCAATTTCCGACGTGCGACCTTGACCATGTCGGCCGGAAAGCCCTTGGTACTTTCGCCGTTGTAGACGGTTTCGGTGGCCTTGTTCCGGAAGCTCCTGATCACGGGAGCTGATGTATCATTCGCCGATACACTCGTCAAGTGCATGCGTATCAACCAATGATACAGCCTGTTCTCCCTGCTGACCGGGCATTCTCGCCTGAAGCGACCGGCGACAGGTTCCATGTGCGGCTATCGGTGGCTCAAGGCGGCCCTTGGGCCGCATTTGCTTTCGCTTCAAAGGCGGGGATGCCAGCACTAACCCGAACTTCCTTCTATCGGAAACGATAAGCCCTTGAGCTCAATGGATTTGTCGGAGATTGGCCACGAAAACGTAGCCATGTAATTTGTGATATTGTTATTGCATTATCGATGAATTGTTGGTATAATTTAGCCATGTATATCGAATCCGTGCCGAACCGGAATTCGCCGCCCGCGATCCTCTTGCGGGAGA
>NZ_JBAURI010000998.1:0-3782 GCF_049581145.1 Bradyrhizobium sp. | reverse complement strand
TGTAAAGGTCTGCACTGCCTGCCCTCCATGGCCAGTTGGATGTCGCGAGGCTGGCTACGTCGCCAACCCCAGGTGCTTTCTGATCTTGCGAGCAGTCTTGGGATCAATTTCCCGGCTTGGCAGCGTGGTGAGCTTGTCGCCAACATAGACCATCGCGTGACCTCGGCCCGTTGCGCGGGCTTCTTCCCGGATTTCAGCGATGGAGCGGTCCCTCTGGTCCATGTGCCGTCCCGGTTCGCTGATCCGAATGTCGGACATTTTTGTCCGCACGTCAACCGACGGGTGACGGCCGGCCGCGACGGGTGCGCGTGCCGAGCACGCGCCCGCCGTGCGGCGGCCCTTTCCTGCGGGGGTTGATTTTTTGGGAGCGGCAAAGCACGGTTAGCGCGGATTAGCCGAGGTGGCATCATGGAAGGTTTGGCGGAGCTATTGGAGCGGGTAGAGCGGTCTTTGCCGCCGGCTCTTGCGCGGGAGCTACGGCAGGGCGGGTATTATCTGACGCTTGGTTCATCCGGCCCGGCGCCCTCGCTCTCGCCCGCGCCATCGCCCCCTCTTGTCCGGCTTGATCCGGCGCTTGAGGAAGAAGAGATTGCGGAGCTTGAGGCGATGGCTTCTTTCGGCCCGGCCGCGACCGGAGTTAGCAATACGATTTTCATTTCTCCGGACGTGACCGGGCGGCATGCGGCGCGGATCAAGGTCGCGATTGATCCGCCTCATTCGTTCAAGCCGGGGGGCAAGGACTCATCGATATCGATCGCTGACGGATCGGTGACTGCGGGCGAGCACGTCCCGCCCGCGCTCCTCAGGCAACTCCAGCAATTTATCGATCTGAACCGCGAGGTGCTTCTGGCGTATTGGGACGGACGTATAGATACCGCGCAGCTTGTGGCAGGGCTTAAGTCGATCGATCCGTGATCCGTGCCGCCGATGTTTCCAAGCAAGCGGAGCCCGATGAGCGCAGCGACATCCGGGGATTTCCGCTTGCGCTGATCCCGCATATCGCTGCGCTCATGGGGCTACTCGCTGAGACGGCGACGCTTCGGTCGAAGTGAGGATTCAGCAACGCCCGTAACGGGGTTCTCCGTTCCACGCAAGAACCGCTGTTCACGCGCTATGAGCGGACGGTCCTGGACTGCGCCGAAATCGCCGTTGCCGATCCAGATCAGGTCGGACTCGACGATCCCGACGATCCATTGCGGGTAGCTGGCGGCCCAACCGCTGGCCACGGCGATCGCGTCATTGCGATCGCTGTACCAGCCGTCGAAGGCTGCGGCGTCGTCTTCGGGGGTGTCGCCGCTGTCGGGCGCATATCTGACGACGGCCCAGGATTGCTGGGCAACGGGAGCTGCGGTCTGGGGCTGCCTGGGCGGTTTCCTTGTTTGCAAACGGTGGCGAGCGGACGCAACGTCAGTACAGCGCCCACAGGGCGCGGAGCGGTGTTGCGGAAGCGGGTGCTTGGGATGCGCGCGCGAGGAGGCGCAACCAGCGCAACGTCATGAGAGCCGGGCATCGTTCATGTCCGTCAGCCATCATCGCGGCAACTGCCGTCGTTTCACCAACACCACCCATCCTCGCCGGTATCGGAACTCCGGCATGGAACTGCAGAAGCATTTGGCGGTATCGGCCAACACCACTCGAGTCTTTTCTCGGGAACACAGAGGTATTTGTACGGCTGTTCGTTGCGAGACAAGTACCAGCGCCGTCCCCGCCAAATGAAAACATCCCTCCCCGCCCGGTCTTCGGCACAAGGAAACGGTCTCGGATGTGGACGCGGATACTCCGCCTGGCCGAGCCCTTCAAAATGAAGGCGCGACTCGTCCAGGCGTCGCGGAGCGACATATGGCGGTGCGCTCGACGTTCTGGTCGCCGACGCCTGCGGCAGCTGAATTTGCTGCAGCCAAGACTTCACCAGATCATCCGGCCAGAGCAGATACAGCAGGAGTGCCACAGCCAGGGCCGTCACGATGTGCCAAAGCCAATCCCAGACTCTATACAGGAGGAGTCCCAGGACCAGGATTATCGTCGCTGTCAACAACATGCCCGCCCCTTTCCTTGCGCTGGTGCCAGGCTTGTGCACACGACCGAATTCTCAACAGGAGAAATGGGGGCGGCCACGACTTCGTTCCACGGGGCCAACGCCTCACATCCTCGAATGCCGCGGCGCTGCCGGCATCAGCAACGACGAGACCAGCGCTCGGCAGCAGCACAACGAAACGCGCGGCGGTCATGATCTGGCGGCATCCGGGAGCGCGCTGGCCCCCGATGGTGCAGCGGTAGTGATAGTGCTGCCGGGCCGCGCCCTGCGCGCTTCATCGTCGGACCGCCGCCACCCTGCGCCGGCAACGCAACCGGGTTTTCGGGTTCAAGGACGATCGGTGGTTGCAAGCTGCACGGTTGCATTTCCTGCCGGTTCGCGCCGCCGTCAAACCGAGCGGATCTTTCACCAGCGGGTTAAAGTGTTCGATAACCTTTGGCGACGATCGTATTTTCTCATCGCGCTTTTTTTAGACGCGCTGCGTTAGGACACAGGCGAATTTTCGGATGCCATCTGAGGGATTGTTGCGTGTCCACCGAAAGGTTTCTCAAGCAGCGGGCCGTCAACGTCGCCGTCGACGGTCATTACACGCTGCCAAACTGGTATGATCCGCAAGGCAAGCTACGCACCTTCGCGTGCCGCACCAGCCGCGTCTCGCCGTTCCGGATGATCGTCGACGTGCCCGTCGTCGGCAAGATCTGTGATTACCTGACGTCCTATTTCCGCGATTTCGGCAAGCTTGACGGCTGCATCAGCGACACCCGTCCCGGCAGCTTCCTGCTCGAACTCGACATGACGCTTGCCCGGCGCGAGCGGCTCGCCAACAAGCTTGTCTGGCTGGAAGAGAAGCAGAAGGATCCGGAAATCATCGATCTGCGGAGGGATGCGCGGGTGATCCCGGCGAATCCGCAGACGACCTTCACGCTGGCCGACGGCGCCGTGCATGAATGCTTCATCGTCGACATGTCGGTCAGCGGCGTCGCGGTCTCGGCGGAAGCGGAGATCGATCTGGGAACGCCGCTTGCGGTGGGCGCCTGCGTCGGCCGCGTCGTCAGGGTTTTTCCGCATGGCTTTGCGGTCAGGTTCATCGAGCGGCAGAACCAGCATGACCTCGACCGGCTGTGCGCCCGGCCCGTGGCGGCCCCCGTTGCCGGTGCGAGACCCCTGTCCGAGCCCGAAGCTACGGATGTCGCGCTGGACGCGTCGTGTCCCGGCTCTCAAACGCCCTCGATGACATCGAGGTTGACGGCGGACACAGGTCGTCTCCAACCCGCGCCTTGCGAGCCGTCCGACCGGGCGTAGCGGCGAGGAGGAAGACACCCATCGGCGGACCGCGGCCGGATCCATCGCGGGAACTTTCCGCGGCTGCCGGATGTTACCGTGCGCACTGAAAATTCAGACTTTTAGGGAGACAGTTCATGCGCCCAACGATCTACGCTGCTGCTGCGTCGCTTGCCTTCGCGATTGCGATCGGACCAGCGAACGCAATGCCCATGGATCACTCCATCCAAGCGGCTGCCCCAAGCAATACCGAGCAGGTGCAGTTCATCTTTGGCGGCCGGGGATATTGCTGGTACGACGACGGCTGGCACGGCCCCGGGTTCTACTGGTGCGGCTACGCCTGGCGCCGCGGCTTCGGCTGGGGCGGCGGAGCCGGATGGCACGGCTGGCACCGTGGCGGACCGGGGCGAATGATCGGCCGGCCGGGACACGGACCGGGAATGGGAAGGCCTGGAATGGGAAGGCC
>NZ_JBAURI010000997.1:0-7176 GCF_049581145.1 Bradyrhizobium sp. | reverse complement strand
ATCCTGTTCGCCGTCGTGTTCGGCGCCCTCGTCTATTTCGGCTACGGCAGCGTGTCGATGACAGTGACGACGACGCCCAGTCCAACCGCGCCTGCTCAGACGCAGAAATAACTCGGGCCCAAGGGTTTGGTCCAAGAGTTCGGTCCAAGAGTTCGGTCCAAGGGTTCGGCCCAAGCGTTCGGCCCAAGGGTGAGAGCTGGCTCGCTGCCGCGGCCGAGCCAGTCGACCCGGCAACGGGCAAGTCGAGAGCAGGCCCGAAACAAATCAGCGATCGCGGGAACCTTTGCCGGCTGAACTCCATTTGTTCGCTGGCGGCAACGTGAGGGTTGCCGGTTCGACTCCGTCACGGGCAACAGCACAAAACAGCCTTGACCGGAGACTCGCACCAACCAACGAAGTGACGCGGCGCGTACGCAGCATCATGCTGCAGGAAAGGTCATAATGTTCTTCCCGTTTTATTCAACCATGATGCTGGGCCTGGAATCCGGTCAAGTGATCGGACTTCGCATGCTCAAGCTCACACGCGGCGGCAACGACGCCGTCAACGAAATGCATCTGATGCTGGAGGAGAAGATCAATGCGGCCTTCGAATCCGGCACCAATTTGATGGCGGGCGCCTCGGCCGGCAGCGTCGTCAATCGGTATCGCCAGCACGTCGCGGCGAATGCCGAACGACTTTCGATCGGCTAGGTCGTCATTGCCTGATGGCATGTCCGGGCCTGTCCCGCCTGCCCGGCCCGGGCCCCTTCGGCAAGGCAAAAGCCTGGGCATCCACCCCGTTATCTTGACGTGGCCATGACGCGGATCGCCGGATAATCCCCTGCCATGACGGTCACGGAGGCGCCGTGACAGGATGACTCGAGGGGACCTGGTTCGGGCCAACGGTCCGCCCCGTTGCGCCACGAGGGGGGCCGGCTTCCGTCCGGACAAAAAGATCGACAAAGGCCGCTGATTGATGACGCCAAATCAGATATTATCAGGCCGTGGCATCGACTCCAACGATTCTGGTCTTTGATTCCGGGCTCGGCGGCCTCACGGTGCTGCGTGAGATCGTCGCCGCGCGCCCCGATGCGCATTACGTTTATGTCGCCGACGATGCATTCTTCCCCTATGGCCATCACAGCGAAGAAGCCATCGTTGCTCGCGTGGTGCCGCTGATCGGCGAATTGATCGCGTCGCACGCGCCCGATCTGGTCGTGATCGCCTGCAACACTGCCTCGACCCTGGTGATGTCGCATCTGCGCGATGCCTACACGGTCCCGTTCGTCGGCACCGTGCCGGCGATCAAGCCGGCCTGCGCGCAATCGAAAACCCGGCGGGTCTCGGTGCTCGGCACCAGGGGCACGGTGAAGCGCGAATACACCAAGGCGCTGATCCGCGATTTCGCGCTGGGCTGCGAGGTGACGCTGGTGGGCTCGCCGGAGCTGGCTTCGCTTGCCGAAAGCGCGCTGAGTGGCAACGTGGTCAGCGATCGCGACGTCGCAGCCGAGCTAGCACCATGCTTCGTCGGCGACGGTGACGATGCGACCGCGCGCACCGACACCATCGTGCTGGCCTGCACCCATTATCCGCTGCTGCTCGACCGCTTCGTGCGGTTGGCGCCATGGCCGGTCGACTGGATCGATCCGGCGCCGGCGATCGCGCGGCGGGTGTCGGATCTGCTGGGGCCGCCGCTCGGGAAAGAGCATGGCGGCGAAGCCGATCATGCCGGCGCCGCGATGCTGTTCACCTCGGGCCGGCCGCACACGCTGAGCCGTGCGCTGATGCCGTTCTTCGGCGGCCGCGTTCCGGCATGATCAGAGGAACCGGGTAAGAGATGTCCGCAACAACGCCGCTGAACCGCCTGCGCCAGGAGTGGCGCGACAAGCGCCCGACCTTCGGCGCGATCGCCACCATCCCGAGCATCCAGACCGTGCAGATCATGGCGGCCTGCGGGCTCGACTGGATCATCGTCGATCTCGAGCACGGCCCGATCGACCTGACGATGGCGCATGCGATGATCGTGGCGACGTCAGGGACCCGTTGCGTGCCGCTGGCGCGGATCGCCGCCAACGAGCCATGGCTTGCCAAGGCGCCGATGGATATCGGTGCGCTCGGCATCAATTTCCCGATGATCTCGAGCCGCGACGACGCCGCAAAGGCGGTGCGCAGCGTGCGCTATCCGCCGCGCGGCGAGCGGCTGTGGGGACCGTTTCATGCCCCGTTCCGCTGGGGTGTCTCGATGGCGGACTACATGGCGACCGCCGACGACGACATGATCTGCATGATCACGATCGAGCATGTCGAGGCGGTCAACCGCATCGACGAGATCATGGCAACGCCGGGCATCGATGTCGCCGTGATCGGCCCCGGCGATCTCGCTACCTCGATCGACAAGCGCGGCCAGATCGACGATCCCGAGGTGCAGGCGCTGATGGCGCGGGCGGAAGAAGGCATCCTGAAAAGCGGGGTGCCGATCGGCGGCGTGGCGCGCACCGCTGACCAGGCCAACCAGATGATCGACCGCGGTTACCTGGTGCTGGCGCTCGGCTTCGACTGGTCCTTGTTCCAGCGCGGCATCGCCGCGAGCCTGCAGGGGATCAAGCGGCAGGCGTGATGGAATCGGCTCGAATTAACGATATTTTAGCGCGCGAACCGCGAACAGCCGGCATTTTAATGCATTGCGAGGCGCTCCGGTTCGGTTTCGACCTCAGAATCCAGCTATCGATTTGACAAATGGACGAATTTGCTCGTAGAAACCGCCTGCTCGCGGGCCGGTTTCGGCCCGCGAAGCGTTTCGCGACCCGTGGTCCGGCCCTTGAGGCTTAAGGAATGGACCTGTCGGCACCGGCCCTGGACTTGGGTCCGGTGCACTAGGAGGGCGCGTTTCCTCAAACCATTGAAAACCGAAGAGGACGCGATGACTAAGCGCAGTGAGGCGAAATACAAGATCGATCGCCGGATGGGCCAGAAT
The DNA here is from genome assembly GCF_049581145.1 of Bradyrhizobium sp. Classification (GTDB taxonomy): domain Bacteria; phylum Pseudomonadota; class Alphaproteobacteria; order Rhizobiales; family Xanthobacteraceae; genus Bradyrhizobium. The sequence goes on along the minus strand of NZ_JBAURI010000997.1, from coordinate 4,223 downwards.
ATCTGGGGCCGCCCGAAGAGCCCGGTCAACCGCAGGGAATACGGCCCCGGCCAGCACGGCCAACGCCGCAAGGGCAAGCTCTCCGACTTCGGCGTCCAGCTCCGCGCCAAGCAGAAGCTGAAGGGCTATTACGCCAACATCTCAGAGCGCCAGTTCCACGGCTTCTATGTCGAGGCGAGCCGGCTCAAGGGCGACACCGGCGAGAACCTGATCGGCCTCTTGGAGCGGCGGCTCGACACCGTGGTGTACCGCGCCAAATTCGTCGCCACCATGTTCGCCGCGCGCCAGTTCATCAATCACGGCCACATCAAGGTCAACGGCCGCAAGGTCAATATCGCGAGCTACCAGGTCAAGGTCGGCGACCTCATCGAGGTCAAGGAATCCTCCCGGCAGCTCACCCACGTGCTGGAAGCGGTCCAGCTCGGCGAGCGCGACGTGCCCGACTTCCTCGATGTCGACCACTCCAAGATGACCGCGAAGTTCGTGCGCATCCCGGCATTATCCGACGTGCCGTTCGCGGTGCAGATGGAGCCGCATCTGATCGTCGAATTCTATTCGCGCTGATCGGACCGGGGTTTTGAAACGATCAGGGGCCCCGGTTTTGCCGGGGCCTTTTTGTTGCGGCACTTGCGGCGTTCCCGGATGCTCGACGGGGCTCCCAGATCGCGGTACGATCTGATTGGATCACCCGTCTACTTGAGCAGGCTTTTGACACTGTTTCCGCTCTCCCCGACGCGCGGCAGGACGAGCTCGCGCGCGTGATGTTGCAGCTCGCAGGTGTCGATCAGCCGCCGATCCCGTTGACAACCGAGGAAGACGCCGGCTTGGCCGAAGCCGAGATCGAGCGTGGCGAACTCGCGACAGCCGAGGATGTCCGGGCCATGTGGAAAAAGCATGGCCTGTGAACATCCGCTACACACACCGTGCTCTCGCGCAGATCGAAAGGCGCTTGGCAACGGATCGTGCATGATCATGGTCTCCGGGCCGATATCGTCCGAGGTCATCAGTGCGTGGTCTCAGGCTTGAGATAACGCTTTCCGTCGGGCGTGCCGCCGTTCTGAGCTCTCGTTTTGCCGGAGCGTTTTTGTTGTGATATAGCTGGTCCATGTCAGAAACGACCGACAAATCAACGCTGGTCATGCCTTCGGCGATGCCGAGCGAGGCAGATTTGGCCGCGTGGGCGGAGCTGCCGCGCGACGAGCAGGTGCGCCGGTATCAAGCAATGCTCCAGCATCCCGACTGCAAATCTCTCACAACCGAAACTCCCGACGAGATTCTTGCTGCCGCGCGGCAGCGCGTCGCCGCGCGCCGCCATGGCTGAATTCCGGCTTACCGATCGCGCCCGCGCCGACCTGATCGACATCTACGAGTTCACCGACCGGAAATTTGGCAGCTATCAGGCGGACGCCTACTACGCCGGATTGGTTCGAACTTGCATCAGGCTATCGACGTTTCCGCTTTCAGTCACACCTGATCTTTTACACCGTCCAGCCTGACCACGTCGAAATCAGTGTCATCGTCCACAGCGGGCAAGACATCAGGCCGCAACTTTTCGAATAGCGATGAGACCCCGCCATGCTCTATACCCCTCCCCCGCGCGACCCTAAGGCGCCGGCCGTGCGCATCAACCTGTTGTCGGACACCCAGACCCGGCCGACGCCGGCGATGCGGGAGGCGATGGCGCGGGCCGAGGTCGGCGACGAGCAGATCGGCGACGATCCGACCGTCAACCTGTTGTGCGAGCGCGTCGCCGAACTGCTGGGCCAGGAGGCCGCGGTGTTCATGCCCTCGGGGACCATGTGCAACGTCGCGGCGACGCTGGTGCATTGCCGGCCGGGCGATGAAATCCTGGCGCACGAGACCGCGCATATCATCGCCCGCGAGGGCGGCGCGCATGCCGCCCTCGGCGGCTTCCAGATCACGCCGCTCACGGGCGCCGACGGGCAATTTTCGCCCGACACGTTGCGCCGGGCGTTGCATCCGCGCACACGCTACCAACCGCCGCAGACGCTGGTCAGCGTCGAACAGACCGCCAATATCGGCGGCGGCACGATCTGGAAGCAGGCCGCGCTCGACGAGGTCCTGGAGATCGCCAGGTCCGCGGGCCTTGCCACCCATATGGACGGTGCGCGGCTGCTCAACGCCTGCGTCGCAACCGGCATTGCGGCCCGCGACATGGCCAAGGGCTGGGATTCGGCGTGGATCGATTTCTCCAAGGGCCTGGGCGCACCGGTCGGCGGCGCGCTCGCAGGCTCGCGCGCCTTCATCGACGAGGTCTGGCGCTGGAAGCAGCGCCTGGGCGGCTCGATGCGGCAGGCCGGCATCTGCGCCGCCGCCTGCCTCCACGCGCTCGACCATCATGTCGAACGGCTTGCCGAGGATCACGGCAATGCGCGCGCCTTGGCGCGCGGGCTGTCGCAGATTTCGGGCATGGACGTCCAGGATCCCGAAACCAACCTGGTCTTCTTCAAGCCCGATGGCGCCGGCACCTCCGGCGAGGCCATGGTGGCCGAATTGCGCAAGCGCGGCGTGCTGCTTGCGATGATGGATGGACGGATCCGGGCCTGCACCCATCTCGACATCACCGCCGCGATGATCGAGGAGACAGTCGGCCTGGTGCGCGAGATCGCGCGGGGTGCGTAGGGCCGCGCCGCCAGCAACCTGAAGCCATCTTCAATTCGGCACAGGCTTGCGCTAGCTTTCGCCACGGGGCGAGAGCCGGCAGACCCTGACATGCTCCTGAAAGCCCTCTTGATCGCAGCGGGTCTGGCGGCCTTACCCTGCGTGGCGGGAGAGATCGACGGCGCTCCGCAAATCGTCCCGCTGGAGTCGGCGCTGGAATCGAACCCGAATCCGGTTCAGCTGCAGGGCGCGCTGCGCCGGCCGGAGGGCTCGGGACCGTTCGGCGCCGTCGTCCTGTTGCACGGCTGCAACGGCAACTACCTGCGCGTCGACGCACGCTGGGGCCGGATGATCGCCGCCTGGGGCTACGTGACGCTTTCGGTCGATAGTCTTGGCACGCGAAACATAGCGGACACCTGCAATCAGCCCTGGCCCTTCGACATGGGCTTTGACGCCTACCGGGGTTTGAAATTCCTGGCGGAGCGATTCGACGTCGATCCCAAGCGTGTCGCGGTGCTGGGATTTTCCAGCGGCGCGCGGATGGCGCTGTGGTCGGTCGAGCGCAACTCGATCGAACACCTGTTTGCAGACCGATTCCGCTCGGCCATCGCCTTCGATCCCGGTTGCAACGCATTCGCCGGCCACATGACGGTGCCGACCCTGATCCTGATCGGCGAGCGCGAGGATCGGACCCGCGTGCAGGACTGCCGCGACATGGTTGCAGGACGCAGCAGCCTCGGCATCACGCGCGACGGCACGGCGACGCGAGGCGTCAAGCTGTTGGTCTATCCCGACGCCGATCACGCTTTCGACGTGCCCCGGTTTCAACCCGGCAAGCAGCTGCCCGGGCACTGGCCGGACGACGATGGGCAGGCGACGGGCGATGCGACGCAGGAACTGCACAGCTTCCTGGATGAGACGATCGGCCGGCGATGAGATGCGGGCGCCTCAATGCGCCAGTGCCTCGTAGAGCATCGTCTTCAGCGCCAGCTGGATCTCGCCGCCCTGCGACGGCGCCTGGACCATGCAGATCCCGAACAGATCGTCGCGTGGGTCGATGAAAAATGAGGTCCCGGCAGCGCCGTCCCAGCGATATTCGCCGACCGGCCAGGACGGGTGCGGTGGCACCGTGCGCACGGCAAAGCCGAGTCCGAAGCCGCTCTCGGGGCCGGGAAAATAGAAGGGATCGTGAATGATCTTGGTCTCCGGGCCGATATGGTCCGAGGTCATCAGCGCGACGGTCTCTGGCTTGAGATAGCGCCTTCCGTCGAGCGTGCCGCGGTTCAGCAGCATCTGCGCAAAACGCGCATAGTCGCCGACCGTCGAGACCATGCCCGCGCCGCCGGACTCCCAGCGCCGCGGCACGGTGGAGTCCTTGATACCGGCGACCGGATGGGCAAAGCGATCGGCCGGCATCGGTTCGGCAATGCGCGGCCGCTGCGCCGGGTCCGCGACGGAGAACGCGGTCTCGGTCATGCCAAGCGGATCGAGCAACCGCTGCTTCTCGAACTGAAACAGCGTTTGGCCCGATATCACCTCGATGACGCGGCCGAGCACGTCAGTCGAGTGGCCATAGTCCCATCGCGTCCCCGGCTGTTCGG
>NZ_JBAURI010000996.1:0-4218 GCF_049581145.1 Bradyrhizobium sp. | reverse complement strand
CTCGCTCGCACCCGCGACCGTCGCCTCCAGCAGCGAAGCGCCGGTCTCGCGCATGCGGTTGAGGTTTGCCACCATGATGATACCGTTCTGCACCGCGACGCCAAACAGCGCGATGAACCCGACTGCGGTCGCGACATTCAGCGTCTCGCCCCTGAGATAGAGCGCAAGCAACCCGCCGAAGGCGGCCAGCGGCACGATGCCGAGGATCAGCAAGGCCTGGCGCAGCTTTCCGAACTCGGTGAACAACAACAGCGTCATCAGGGCGAGCACCAGGCCGAGAATCAGGGTCAGCCGCGCCTGCGCGCGCTGCTCATTCTCATACTGCCCGCCATATTCGAGGTGATACTTGCTCTGGTCGAATTGCACCGATTGCGCAATCCTGGCCTTGACCTCGTTCAGGTAGGACACCATGTCGCGCCCGGCCAGATCGACCCGAACCGTCAGATTGCGGTGATTGTTCTCGCGCGTGATTGCGCTCTCGCCGTTCTGCTGCCTGATGGTTGCGACCTGGGACAGCGGAACCTGGGCGCCGCTGGAGCTGGTCAGCGGCAGACTGCCGAGCGATTCCGGGTCGCTGCGCGAGCTCAGCGGGAAACGCAAAGTCAGATTGTAGACGCGATCGCCGACGAACACCCGCGTGATGGCGCCGCCGCCAATGCCGTTCTGGATCAGATTGGTGATGTCGGAGACATTGATGCCATAGCGGGCAGCGGCGGCGCGGTCGGTCTGGATCGAGATCTGCGGCAGCGGAGGTTCCTGAAAGATCGAGGCCTGCGCGGTACCCCTGATCTTACGCAAGACATCGACCGTCTCGCCGGCGATACGGCGATCCTCCGCGAGGTCATCGCCCATGACCCGGATCACCAGCGATGAGTGCGCGCCGCCGATCAGGTCGTACACCATGTCGCTGATCGGCTGGTTGATCCCGGTGTCGATCCCGGGCAGTTGGCGCAGGCGCGCATTCAGCTTGCGCACGAAGTCCGCCTTGGTCTCGCCCTTGGGCCAGGTGTCGTAGGGCTTAAGCCCCACCGGCGCCTCGATGTGCGACGGCGTCCACGCATCGACCGCTTCGTCCTCGCGGCCGAGCTGGGTGACGATATAGGAAACCTCCGGAAATTCCCGGACGGTTCGCCGCAGTTCGCTTGCCATCTCGCTTGCGGCATCGAGCGACAGGCCGCTCGGCAGTTGGACCTGAAGCCAGAGCGCGCCTTCATCCAGATCCGGCAGGTAATCGCGGCCGACCGTGGTGCCGAGCAGCGCCACGCCGACCAGGGCAATGCCGGCGGCCACGAACGACAGCACGGGCTCGCCGAGCAGTTTCGCCAGCGTCGTGCGATAGCCGCGCCCCAGCCATTCCAGAGGCTTGTTGTGGAAGACAGGACGCGGCTTGCGGAACGCGAGATAGGCAAGGCCCGGGACCAGTGCGAGCGCGCATACCAGCGCCCCGAACAACGCGAAAACCACGGTGAACGCCATCGGCGTGAACAGCTGGGCCTCGCCCCGCTGCAGGGTGAACAGCGGCAGATAGGCGGCGATGATGACCAGGGTGGCAAAGAAGATCGGCCTTGCCACCTGGCTGGTTGCCGACCTGACGTCCTCCTCGGTCAATTCCTCGGTGGGCTTCGCCTCGCGCCGCCGCAGGATGTTTTCGGTCACCACGATCGCGCCGTCGACGATGATGCCAAAATCCAGCGCGCCGAGCGAGAGCATGCTGGCCGACATTTTCGCGGCGTTCATCAGCACGAAGATCGAGACCATGGCCAGCGGGATCGTCACGGCGACGACGAGCGCGCTGCGCGCGCTGCCGAAAAACAGCATCAGGACGATGCAGACCAGGGCGACGCCCTCGATCATGGTGCGGCCGACCTTGCTGACGGTTGCCGCGACGAGATCGCTGCGATCGATATAGGGCACGATGTGAACGTCCTGCGGCCCGAGCTGCCGGCGCAGCTCGTCGACCTTGGCATGAATTCCATCGAGCACGCGCGAGGCGTTCTCGTATTTGAGGAGATCGACGATCCCCTCGATCGTATCCGGATTGTCGTTCTTGCCGAGGATCCCTTCGGGCTCCTGATGGCTGTAGCTCAGGCTGCCGAGATCGCGGACCAGGATCGGCATGGTGTTGCGTTGGGTCACCACGATATTGCCGAGGTCATCGAGGGTGCGCACCAGCCCGACGCCACGGACGACAAAACTCTGATCGCCGCGGGACACCCGTCCGCCGCCGGCATTGGCGTTGTTGTTGTTGATTGCATTGATGACGTCGTTGATGCCGACGCCGAACCGCAGCAGCTCGGTGGGGTTGAGATCGAGCCGGAACTCCCGCGTGAAGCCTCCGAAATTGTCGACCGTGGCAACGCCCGGCACCTGTTCCAGAGCCGGAATGACGATCCAGCGCTGAATTTCCGACAGCTCCATCAGGTTTTTGGTGTCGGATTCCAGCGTGTAGCGGTAGATCTCGCCCTCCGCGGAGGTGACCGCGTCGAGCCCGGGCTGGGCGCCCGCCGGCAGCGTGACGCCACCGATGATATCGTTGACGCGCTGGCGCTCCCAGTAATCCTCGGCGCCGTCACGAAACAGCAGATTGATCTGAGACAGCGCGAACGTGCTGATCGAGCGCATGCTGGTCAGGCCGGGCGTGAGATTGAGCGCGCGCTCCAGGGGGATCGTGATCTGCTGCTCGATTTCCTCGGCCGCCAGGCCCGGGACCTGGGTGGTGACCTGCGCGGCGACCGGGCCGAGCAGCGGATAGGCGTCGATCGCGAGCTGGGACCAGGCATAGACGCCGTAAACGCAGGCAAAAACCGCGACCAGCATTGCGACAGAACGCTTCCTGAAGCAGAGCGCGACGATCCGGTCAATCATTGAGCCGGACCCCTCCCCTGACGACGACACGATCGCCGTCATTCAGACCGCTCTTGATGACCGCGTCCTGTCCCTCCTGATGGCTGATCTCGACGTTCCGGCGTTCAAAGGCCCACGGCGCGACCTCGATGAAGACGCTCGTGCTGTCGTTGTTCATCACCAGCGCCGATGTCGGCACCATGATTTCCGAGATCATCGGCGCCGCGAAGCTCGCATTGGCAAACATGTTGGGCTTGAATTTCCCGTCCGGATTGTCGAAGGCGATGCGGACCTTGGTGCGCCTGGTGTCGGGTTCCAGCACGTCGCTGACGAACAGCACCCTTCCGCTGAAGGTCTCGCCGGGATAGGCCGGAAACGCGACGTCGACCGACTGTCCCGCAAACACGAATGAGGTGTCCTTCTCGGGAACGTTCGCGGTGACCCAGATCGTGTCGAGGTTTGCGATCGTCATGATCGCCGCGGTCGGATCGTTGAGAAAGTCTCCGGGCGCGACTTCCAGATCGGTCACGCTTCCGGCGATGGGCGCTTTCAAGGACAGCAGTCGGGACTTTTCCAGTTGATCGGCCGATACGCCGAGCGAGCGCAGGCGGGTTTCGGCGCGATCGAGCTCGAACTGCGCCTGGGAATAGTCGCTTTGCGCCTGCTCGCGGTCCTTGACCGCGGCACCGCCGCCTTTTTCCAGGATGAATTGCCGGTCGAAGATCTGCTTGGTGAGCGCAACCTGGGTCCGCGCCTTCTGGTCGTCGGAATAGGCCTGCGCGAGATCGCCGGAGTCGATGACCGCAAGCTCCTGTCCCTGCGCGACACGCTCGCCCAGTTGAACCTTGAGGCTGACGACGCGGCCGGCCAGCGGCGGCAGAACCTTGACGGTGCGTCCGGGGTCGGCCTCGACGACTGCGGGGAGCACCAGCCGATGCGAAACCTGCCGCGACACCGCGTTTGCCATGACAAGGTTCGAACGCAACGGCGAAGCGGGAGGCACGACAAGGCGGTTGCCGGTCCGGGAGAACGCGGGCGATGGTGCCGGTTCGCTGGCTTGGGAGACATCGGAAACGCCGCGCGACGGTGACAGGAGGTGGTCGCCGGCGACACCCAGGCACAGCCCGAGCACGATCAAGATCAGGCCGCCACCAATGCCATCAGGCTTGCTATTGCCGGTCGCGCTCTCATTCGGTTCGGATTGCATGTCGAGTTTGATAAAGGTCCAAAGGCATCGCATCAAGCGCGCCGCAGTTCGTAGCGTTAACAACGGCGGGATCGACACGCGGTAATCGGAATTTCCCGGAAGATTTAGAAGGATTCTACATGCGAGTCCGGTCGATGGCTCGCATGAACTGACGGCCGAGTCGGATC
>NZ_JBAURI010000995.1:0-2502 GCF_049581145.1 Bradyrhizobium sp. | reverse complement strand
ACTCAGGCCCTGGCATTGATGAAGCGGATATCGATCGGGTGTTCGAACCCTTTTACAGTACCAAGACCAGTGGCATCGGAATGGGACTGGCGATTTGCCAGTCCATTGTCAGGGCTCATGGCGGGCGGTTGTGGGTTACGTCGAACGAGCCGAAGGGGACGGTATTCCGCTTCAATCTGCCGGTGGAATAGCGCCCGCCGATCGCGATAATGCCCTCGCGAACGACCTGATCGCAAATGCCAAGAGCCGCCGGCGGAAATAAATCGGTATAAATTTTTGTAAATACGGTTGGAGAGGCCAACCGACCGATTTATTGAAACAAGTCACTCGACGGGCCAAGATCGTTTCGCGGCGTAGAGTGCCCGCCCGTCTCATCATTGGCTCGGCCATCGGACAAATGGAACTGTGCGGGAGCGCGAAGCCGATGGTCGGCGTATCGAAGAGGTGTCGCTTCAGGGATCGAGCTGCGTGAATGACAAGAGACGAAGTACATCGGCCATCTTCCTCCGTTCTTTTTGACGCGAATGCGAATAATGTCTCTCGTATTCTGTGGGACGATGGCGAACGTATTTTCTACAGGGTAGAGCGCCCAGCCGGCGGCAATCTGCCTGATGTACTGGTCGTGGTGCCCGCCGCAGAGCACCCGCTACCAGCCACGCTGGATCGGCTCGCCCACGAATTCGGATTGAAGAACGAACTGGACCGCGCGTGGGCTGTCAGGCCAATCGAGCTTGTCAGGGAAAGCGGCCGGACCATGCTGGTGCTGGACGATCCCGGCGGCGAGCCGCTGGAGCATTTGCTGGACGGGCCGATGGAAACCGGCCGCTTCCTGCGCCTCGCGATCGGCATCGCGGCAGCGCTGGGGCAGGTGCATCAGAGCGGCTTCATCCACAAGGATCTGAAGCCTGTCAACATATTGCTCAATTGCGGGACGGACGAGATCAGGTTCACCGGCTTCGGCCTTGCTTCGCGGCTTCGACGTGAACGTCTGACCATCCAGCCGCCAGAAACCATCGCCGGCACGTTAGCTTACATGCCTCCGGAACAGACCGGTTGGATGAATCGATCCCTCGACTCCCGCAGCGATCTCTATGCGCTTGGCGTCATCTTTTACCAGATGCTCACGGGCTCGCTGCCGTTTAGCGCGGCCGACCCGATAGAATGGGTGCATTGCCATATCGCGCGACAGCCGGTGGCACCGGCCGAACGCGTGACGGGCGTGCCCCAGATCGTCTCGGCCATCATCATGAAGCTGCTCGCCAAGACCGCTGAGGACAGATACCAGACCGCAAGCGGACTTGTGCGGGATTTGCGACGTTGCGTGGCCGAGCTTGAAGACCGAGGCCAGATCGAAGCGTTTCCGCTGGGCCAACGCGACGCATCTGAACGGCTGAATATCCCTGAGAAGCTCTACGGACGCGAGCGAGAGATCGAGGTGCTTCTCGCTTCGTTCGATCGCATCGTCAAGAACGGAACTCCTGAGCTGGTGCTGGTGTCGGGCTATTCCGGCATCGGCAAATCGTCTGTCGTGAATGAACTGCATAAAGTGCTGGCGCCGCCCCGCGCTCTTTTTGCATCCGGCAAGTTCGATCAGTTCAAGCGTGACATTCCGTACGCGACCTTGGCGCAGGCCTTTCGGGGATTGATCCAGACGCTGCTGGGCAAGAGCGACGCCGAATTGGCGGGCTGGCGGGAAGCTTTCAACGACGCGGTCGGCGATAACGGGCAGCTCATCGTCGATCTCGTCCCCGAACTGAGCCTTATCATCGGCGATCAGCCCGCGGTCCCAGAGGTCGGGCCAAAGGACGCGCAACACAGATTCCAGCAGGTGTTCCGTCGCTTCGTCGGCGTTTTCGCCCAACCGGAACACCCGCTGGCGCTGTTCCTCGATGATCTGCAATGGCTGGACGCCGCGACGCTCGACCTGGTCGAAGACCTGCTGACACCGTCCGGGCTCAAGCATCTGATGCTGATTGGCGCTTACCGCGACAAAGAAGTGGACGCCTCACATCCGCTGATGCGCAAGCTCGAGGCGATCCGCGAAACTGGCGCTATTGTACAGCATATCCCGCTCGGCCCGCTTGGCCATGAACATCTCGGCGAACTGATCACGGATGCCGTCCTGTGCGAACCGGCACTCGCCGTGCCGCTGGCCGAGCTGGTGGAGGACAAGACCGCCGGCAACCCGTTTTTCGCCATTCAGTTTCTAAACGCGCTCGCCGATGAAGGATTGCTCACCTTCGATGCCGGCGCAGGACGCTGGTTGTGGGACATCGAGCGTCTCCGCGCCAAGGGATACACTGATAATGTCGTGGACCTCATGGTCGGAAGGCTAGTCCGCCTTTCGGAAGATACACGGCGGGCGCTGGAGCAGGTCGCCTGTCTCGGCGCCGCCGCCGACACGGAAACATTGGCGATCGTTCTCGAAACCTCGTTGGACCAGGTTCACGCGTCGCTCTCGGACGCGGTCCGCCAGGAACTGGTCGAACGTCGCGGAGATAG
>NZ_JBAURI010000994.1:0-2250 GCF_049581145.1 Bradyrhizobium sp. | reverse complement strand
CGTCAAGTTGAGACGTCATCGCGCACCAGTCACTTGTTTGAGCATGCTCTTTTCGGAAAACCGGTGCCCACATCGTTGTCCAAGTGCGGGGCAGGCTTTTTCCGGACCATGCTCGAAACGCCAGGATGCTCCGCATGACCGACCAGCCTCGCCGCGTCACCCGCGCATTGTTGTCTGTTTCCGACAAGACCGGTCTTGTCGATTTCGCCCGCGCCTTGGCCGGCCACGGCGTCGAACTCGTCTCCACCGGCGGTACCGCGAAGGCGATCGCGGATGCCGGGTTGCAGGTCAGAGACGTTTCGGAGCTGACCGGATTTCCGGAAATGATGGACGGGCGGGTCAAGACGCTGCATCCCAAGGTGCATGGCGGCCTGCTCGCGATCCGCGACAATGCCGGGCACAGGGAGGCGATGCAGAGCCACGGCATCGCGCCGATCGATCTGCTGGTGGTCAATCTCTATCCGTTCGAGGCCACCGTCGAGAAGGGCGCAGACTTCGAGGACTGCATCGAGAACATCGATATCGGCGGACCCGCGATGATCCGCGCGGCCGCGAAAAACCATGACGACGTCGCCGTCATTATTGACCCCGAAGACTATCCTCTGGTGCTGGCGGAGCTTGAGTTCAACGACGGAGCGACGACATTGGGCATGCGCCGGCATTGTGCTGCGAAGGCCTATGCCCGGACCGCGGCCTACGACGCGGCAATCTCCAACTGGTTCGTCGAGCAGCTCGCAGACCCGCGAGTGCCGCGAGATCCGCCAGCGTGGCGGGCCTTCGGTGGCCGCCTGATCCAGTCGCTGCGCTACGGCGAGAACCCGCACCAGACCGCGGCGTTCTATCGTACGCCCGACAAGCGCCCCGGCGTCGCCACCGCGCGACAGCTGCAGGGCAAGGAACTGTCCTACAACAACATCAACGACACCGACGCGGCCTATGAGTGCATCGCCGAGTTCGACCCGGCGCGCACCGCGGCCTGCGTGATCGTCAAGCATGCCAACCCGTGCGGCGTGGCCGAGGGCAGCGATCTCGCCGACGCCTATCGCAAGGCGCTGGCCTGCGATTCCACCTCGGCCTATGGCGGCATCATCGCACTGAACCGGACGCTCGACGCGGACACCGCGCGCGCCGTCAGCGGCATCTTCACCGAGGTGATCATCGCCCCCGACGCGACCGACGAAGCGATCGCCCTTCTCGCCAAGCGGAAGAATTTGCGGCTGCTGCTCGCCGGCAGCCTGCCCGACCCGCGCGCCGCGGGACTGACCGCGAAAACTGTCGCCGGCGGATTGCTGGTGCAGAGCCGCGACAACGCCGTGGTCGACGATATGGCGCTGAAGGTGGCGACTGCGCGCGCCCCGACCGAGGCCGAGCTGCGCGATCTCAAATTCGCGTTCAGGGTCGCCAAGCACGTCAAGTCCAACACCATCGTCTACGCCAGGGATCTCGCCACCGTCGGCATCGGCGCCGGGCAGATGAGCCGGGTGGACTCCGCCCGCATCGCCGCGCGCAAGGCGCAGGACGCGGCCGAGGCACTGAAGCTCGCCGAGCCCCTGACCAGGGGATCGGTGGTTGCCTCCGACGCGTTCTTTCCCTTTGCCGACGGCATGCTGGCGTGCATCGAAGCCGGCGCCACGGCGGTGATCCAGCCCGGCGGCTCGATGCGTGACGACGAGGTGATCAAGGCCGCCGACGAGCACGGCATCGCCATGGTCTTCACCGGCGTCCGGCATTTCAGGCACTGAGCTTCCATCGTCCCGGCGCGGGCCGGGGACCCACAACCCCGTCCCCGAATGACGGCCGTTGCCACAAAACCCGTCATCGCCCGGCTTGACCGGGCGACCCAGTATTCCAGAGACCTCTCAAACGACGACCGCCTCTGGAATACTGGATCATCCGCGTCCGCGGATGATGACGACTGAGATGCGGCACGACAGGCGCCCACGGTCTGGGTCCCCGCTTTCATTTTTCAGAACAGCCACCTTCATCAAGACACACCTCCGCGCTCTCGCGGCGCGATGCGCCCGAAGTGATGCCGAAATCTCATGCCCTCGAAAGCCAGAGGGCGTGGGGGATGCCGGGCGCCCGATGCACCCGCAGCCTCGTGTGCGCATATTGGTAGTGATTATGCACACGAGTATTCACAGCGGTCGCACCGGAATCACCCGGCATCCCCGCACGCAATGGTTTACGGCTTATACGCGCTCTCCTCGGTGACCATGCTTTTTTGCCACCGTCGCCTAACGGAATTGC
>NZ_JBAURI010000993.1:0-3898 GCF_049581145.1 Bradyrhizobium sp. | reverse complement strand
GATCAAAGGCGAAGAGACCGGCCCTGCCGGTTGCACTCCTGTGGGACACCGATGGCCCTTCAGATCTTTGACTTTGTAGTAGAAGTAGAGCTTATCCGTTCGTATTGCGTCAGCCGTCGCCGTGGCGGACCCGGCAAGCGAGAATAATGCGGTCGCGGGATTTGGAGGCGTCCACACCACCGTAGGGTTCAGCGAGCCTTTTTCCTCAGTCTTGAGAGACAGTGTTAACTGGAGTCCCCAGCCATCGAACGCACGCGCGATCGGCTTCAAAGTAGGATAGGTGTTCGTCTGGTCGTATATGTCGTTGATAGCGTTGGCGACCTCGCACCGGACGCTCGTGATCACCGACTGCACAAGCAGTTGCTGGTCACCTTGATTCCCCGGAAAATCCTGTGTGTCTGGAACGTAAGTTCCGCAGCCACTCAGCCCAAAAATCACGGGTAGAAAATGCAAATTATAACGCTTCATCATCACAAGCTCCGCGAAATTTCAGAGCTGCGGCAGAAATTACTGCGACAGGCCGAAGCCCTAAGCAATCAGAGCGTGTAGCGTTGAGGTGCGCAAGATAGCAGCAGCGATCTAGAGTGAATCATTCAGGCGTGTTGCTTTTGTGTGACACTTTAAATTGGGTATTCCGACGCAGCGCGCGACGTCACTCCGACTTTATGTGTCCCGCGTGGACAGCAACGACAATCCTCACCGTCGGCAAGGGTGTCCAAGGCGCTACAAACTCCATTAAGTTCGCTTGAGATGTGCTTCGACCCAATAGCGGACCATGCATTCATGCACCGGGCTGTTCTCGGCCCCGTGTTCGATCCATCGCGCAAGATTGCTGACATCAAAAGGTGACGTTGTCGTCTGCGTTCTCCGAAGTGAGCAAAATGTACATCGATCGCGGCGTTTATACGCTGAGGTACCATCGGCTACGTTGGCCAACGGGGAGGCAGTCCGAACCCAGTTCCTCTCCCTCCGCCAAAATGGCCGAAAAACTCTTGTTTCTCAGTGCTTCCCGAAGTCACCGGTTTGACAGCCCATATCGCGGCCCATACTCCTAATCGCGCGAAAAGCCGTCAGGTAGGTTTGAGCATGCGAACCCTATCTCCCCCGAGTTCGAATCGAATAAGGCAAATACCCGAACGGGTCAGAGCCTGCTTTACGTCTCCCGGGATCGTTTCGGCGTCTGGTAGGACCATAAAACGCTTACAACTGCCATTTGGAGAGTCGTCATGGACGACAATTTGGCCGATCGCAGTGTACAGAGCCTGGCGATCGCAGCTCGACTTCACCTCATACAACTCGCGCAGAGCGTTTCCCGACTGCACCCCAAGATCAATATAGGCATCTTTGACGAATTTCTCGCTCGCTTTTAGTTAGCGTTCTCTGTCGCCACAAGCACCGACAATGTCGCCATGGCGGGAGATGTATTCGATTTCCTTTATACGCCGCGTTCGTTTCTTGCCCGAAACTCGTCGAACTAGTCGCCGAATCGACGTTGTGCGGCCCGTGCTTCCGGGGTGCTTGTCTCTCCCCGCTTCACGGCAGCCTTAACCTCGATCGTACGCTGCAAAAAGCGGGCAATATCTGAGGCAGTTTCCCTGGTATCGACCGGCGCGACGATAATTCCGAGGCGAACGTCCCCTTCGGCATCCGCTACAGGAACTAGTTTGGAGTCCGACCACGCGAGAAATGCCGTTTGGCCAACGCCCTTTCGGCCACCACCGACTCCGCCATCGTGCATTAGATGCGCGTCATCGGTTTGCGTATCCTTCGCGAAGAAACCCGAGACGCGCTTGCTGTTCGAATCCGTTGGCACATTGAGCTCGACCGAAATTTGAAGGCTGCCATTCCCGATATTCACCGAAGGGATTCCAGTAGCGAGGCGTTGAATCATCATCGTCAAGCCTAGAATTTCCAGGTGCGATCTTGTTCACAGAGGGGAAGCGTCCGGCGATGGATGCTGAGCAGCGCGAACGCGAGATTCACAACCAATTTGTGGGATCAATGCGCTTCAGACAGCACACTGTCGGCGCGGAATGGTTTGCTGCGTCGGATGAACTGCTTGCGTTCATCCGTAAAAATGCAAAGGATGCCGACGAACTGAGTCTTCCTAGGCTTGTCGCTACATTCTCTAGTTCGTCTTCAACGTCAGATTCGAAAAATGAGGAGAGCTAACACGGCGTGCGACTATTAGGGAGGTGTTGTCTTTGGCGCCAGCCCTAAACGCCTTGCTAGCGAGCTTGCGCACCGAGTCCAACCGCCGTCTCCAGGGCGCGCAGGCGCCGCCCCATCAAAGGTTGAGTCCGGCCGAACTGGCAGGCCGCTGCCCCGAGCGTAGCTTCACGCGCGATAGCCAGGAAAACGCGAACATCGCTCCTGTCCAATATGATGTCTGGCCCCATCGAACAAGACTGCATGAATTTCGTGCAGTATTATCTATCGCTATCCGAAATAGAATGGCCGATGCTCCGACGCCACCAGGATTTTTCGCGATGAACAGTCACCCCACGATGCATGCGGCCCTTCTTACAGCGCACCGTGCGCCCTTCCGTCTTGCCACCGTCGCCCGCCCGGTCGCGAGCGCGGGCGAGGTACTGGTTCGGGTCGCCGCGAGTGGCGTAAATCCGCTGGACTTGAAAATCCGCGAGGGCGCGGCTGAGCATGCACGGCAAAAGCTGCCGGCAATCCTTGGCCTCGACCTCGCTGGCACGGTCGCTGCGACCGGTCCGGGGGTGACGCGCTTCCGGGTCGGCGATGAGGTCTTCGGAATGACCGGAGGCGTTGGCGGACATCAGGGTTCGCTTGCCCAATATACCGCGGTGGATGCCGATCTGCTCGCGCACAAACCGACCAATCTCGGCATGCGCGAAGCCAGCGTCGTGCCGCTTGTCTTCATCACGGCATGGGAGGGCCTGGTCGACCGCATGGCTGTTCGGGCCGGCCAGGTCGTGCTGGTTCTGGGCGGCGCGGGTGGCGTCGGCCAGATGGTAATCCAGATCGCCCGTGCCCGCGGCGCCAAGGTCTTCGCGACTGGGTCAGCGTCCAGCAGGCAGGTGATTGAAGGTTTGGGAGCCGGTTTTATCGACCGCTCGGAGCCCGTTGAGGCGTTCGTAATACGCCTGACCGGCGATCATGGCTTCGATCTCGTCTATGACACCGTGGGAGGCATGGCGCTGGATGGCGCTTTCGCGGCCGTGCGCCGGTTCGGCCACGTGGCGAGCGCGCTCGGCTGGGGAACGCATGCGCTCGGACCGCTATCATTTCGTGCCGCCAGTTACTCGGGCGTCTTCACGCTGCTGCCTCTGTTGACGGGTGAGGGGCGGAAGCATCACGGCGAGATCTTGTCCGAGGCGGCGCGCATGGCCGAAGCCGGGCAACTATCACCATCGCTGGATCCGCGACGGTTCACGCTGGACAGAGTTGACGAGGCCTACCGTCTGATCGCCGAGGGCCAGGCGCGCGGCAAACTCTCCATCGACGTCGAGCAGGGCGCGGGATCATGACATAGCAAACAACCTGAACCATTTCGGTTCTCTCGTCCGAGTCGACGCTCGAACGCCTGACGGCAGTGATCGCGCACGGAGGCCCGTCCGTCGTCGACCTGATCGACCATCCGATGTGCGCGCGGGACAACGCATTTTGAAATGCCGCGAACAACGGTACTCACCTGCGGGCATTATGGCACGCGCGATCATGCTCGAGAGATGTATGGCCCTGGGCTGAATGAGGGACGCCGGGCGCATCGATGCGGCGAGCGGTTGTCCTCATTCCGCGTCGTCGAGCTTTGCACCGCGCGTCTCGGGCAGCAGGAGCGCTGCGGCAATGGCGACGACGTAGGAGCAGATTGCGCCGGCTCCCATGGCCGCGCCGAGCGGCATGCGGGCGACCAGCAGGCCGACGA
>NZ_JBAURI010000992.1:0-4790 GCF_049581145.1 Bradyrhizobium sp. | reverse complement strand
GCGCCTTTTGGCATGGGAGGCTTGCACGGCACAAGCCGACAAACGTCGGGCCGTTTCATCAATTTGGCCGATTATCGGATGGTGCCGGAGATTGCCACATTCCGGCCAGGCGCGCCCTACCCAAGGTGCCGCGGATATGCTTGATTTGGCGTGACAAATCGAATGCATGTCGATTGGCGTGCGGGAGGCGGCGATGGCCATCATGATGCCCGAGGCGGATGCCGCGGTACTCCGACGCCGCGATGCGATCGTCGCAGCCTTGCGCGTGATCGTGCCGGGCGAGGGCGTGATCGACAGCGCGGCCGAGATGCTGCCCTACGAGTCCGATGGCCTGATGGCGTATCGGCAGCCGCCGATGGTCGTCGTGCTGCCTGATACCACCGAACAGGTTTCGAAGGTCCTGAGATATTGCTTCGAGCAGGGCATCAAGGTGGTGCCGCGCGGCTCCGGCACGTCGTTGTCGGGTGGCGCGCTGCCGCTCGCCGACGGCGTGCTGCTGGGCCTTGGCAAATTCAAGCGCATCCGCGAGATCGATTTCGACAACCGCGTCGTCGTGACCGAGCCCGGCGTCACCAACCTCGCCATCAGCCAGGCCGTCGCCCATGCCGGGTTCTATTACGCGCCGGACCCTTCGTCTCAGATCGCCTGCTCGATCGGCGGCAATGTCGCGGAAAATTCCGGCGGCGTGCACTGCCTGAAATACGGCATGACCACCAACAACGTACTGGGCTGCGAGATCGTGCTGATGACCGGCGAGGTCCTGCGCGTCGGCGGCAAGTCGGCGGAGACCTCGGGCTACGACGTGATGGGAATCATCACCGGCTCCGAAGGCCTGCTCGGCGTCATCACCGAGGTCACGGTGCGGATCCTGCAGAAGCCGGAAACCGCGCGGGCGCTGATGGTCGGCTTCGCCGAAGTCGAGGCTGCCGGCGAGTGCGTGGCGCGGATCATCGGCGCCGGCATCATCCCCGGCGGCATGGAGATGATGGACAAGCCCGCAATTCACGCCGCGGAAGCTTTCGTCCATGCCGGCTATCCGCTCGACGTCGAGGCGCTTCTGATCATCGAGCTCGACGGTCCGTCGGTCGAGGTCGACGAGCTGATCGGCCGGGTCGAGACGATCGCGAAAGGCTGCGGCTCGACCACCTGCCAGATCTCGACCTCGGAGGCCGAGCGGAATCTCTTCTGGGCCGGCCGCAAGGCGGCGTTTCCGGCGGTCGGGCGCATCTCGCCGGATTATCTGTGCATGGACGGCACCATCCCCCGCGGCAAATTGCCGGAAGCGCTGGCGCGGATTCGCGATCTCTCGGTGAAATACCAGCTTCGGGTTGCCAACGTATTCCATGCCGGTGACGGCAATCTGCATCCGCTGATCCTCTATGACGCCAATCAACCGGGCCAGATGGAGCGCGCAGAAGCCTTCGGCGCCGATATCCTGCGCTGCTGCGTCGAACTCGGCGGCGTGCTCACCGGCGAGCACGGCGTCGGCATCGAGAAGCGCGACCTGATGGGCGAGATGTTTTCCGAAATCGATCTCAACCAGCAGCAGCGGCTCAAATGCGCCTTTGATGCGCAGGGCCTGCTCAATCCCGGAAAGGTCTTCCCGACGCTGCACCGCTGCGCCGAGCTCGGCCGCATGCATGTCCATGCCGGCCGGCTCGCGTTTCCGGAACTGCCGCGGTTCTGAGCGGCTGGTTTGCGCATCAGTGCGCAGGCTGCGGATGGCGCGTCTCGCCTCCTTCGACGTCGGCGTAATATTGCGGCGCTTCGCGGCGGTCGAACCGGCCGTAGTCGCGGACGACGCGGACGCTGCGATGCCGCAGCCGCGAGATGCCCTCGATTGTCTTCGGCACCCAGAGACTGGCGGCCTTGGCGTCTTTCCAGCCCACCAGCAGCGCCATCTTGCCGGGATTATAGATGCTGCTCCAAACATCATGTCCGACGATCCGGTCACCATGCAGATCGAGGCCGCAACGGGCCGGTAGCAGATCGGCGTGGTCTTCGAACGCGCCGTCCTTGCGCGGCGTGATCTCCGTGAAGGTGACAAGCTTGGCGTGACCGACTTCGGTTTCGTCGAAGCGGCGCTCCCGGACCGGCGCTTGCTTCGGCGGGGCGGTATCGGCGGTGACGTCGCCGACCCGCAGATGATAATCGGCAAAGATCTCGAAGCGGCCCTTGGCCTGGGTCGCGTGATGGTCGGCTTGCGTGCGCCAGCGCACGACGGATTTTTCGTCGCGCCAGGTCGAATGCGACAGCACCCATCCCGGCCTGAGCCGGCTTTCGAAACGTTCGTTGTCGACGAAGCCGTCGATCGTTTCCAGGACGGGCTTCAGACTCTTGGCGAGGCCAAGATACTCGTCCTTCTTTCCGGCATTCGGGAGAACCTCGAAGATCACAGCAAACATCGCTTTCTCCTTTGCGTTCGGCTGTCATGGCACCGATGCGACATCGTCGCCGCGCAAAAAGCTGATGCTTTCGCGCCACAACGCCGCCCGCATCATCTCGAGATGCATCAGATGGGTGCCGCGGCCGATCTTGATGTCGCGTTTGACCGGCGACTGGCCGAAGCCGTCGAACAGCCGGCGTGCGTCGTCGTCCAGCATCAGCCCATCCCATTCGCCGCGAATGATCGCGACGGGCGCGCGGACCCGCGCCGGATCATAGGCCAGTTGGCCGTGCCAGGCCTTGATGATCTCGCTGAACGGACCAAGCGGCGTCTTGACGCCCGCGGGATCGCGGCAGCGGCTCTCCGGGTCGCTGTCGAGATAGCGTTGACTCCATTCAGCGAAATGCGCCCGCGACAGCACCGGCTTCTCGTGCTCGGGCACGTCTTCGGTGAATCTCGTCCACTGATCCCGAGGCGTCACGATCCGCCAGGCCGGCAACGCCGCCGGCGTCTCGTAGCGCCGCGGTCCGCGGCGGCCGATCGGGGCAAACAGCACCAGCCGGTCGATCCGCGCCGGATGCGCAGCGGCGAACAGGCACGCCGGCATCGATCCCCATGAATGCGAAATCAGCGACAGTTGCTCGAGCCGCTGACGGCCGAGGATGAACTGAACCGCGGCGTTCAATTGCTGCGCGGCATCCTCGGCGACGCATAACGGCGGATTGTCGGCGGCCGGCTGGCTCATCTCCGGATAGCGGTCGGAATGACCGAACCCGTAAAAGTCGAGTCCCCAAACGTCGAAGCCGGCATCGTTCAGCGCATCGCGCCAGGATTGGGTGTCAGAGGATCTTTCGTCAGGGTGCTCGTCGCCGAAACGGTAGGCGACCGACAGCGCCGACGCAAACGTTGCGCCATGTAGGTAGAGAACCGCCCGCCGCGGCTTGAACTCGCCCTTCATTGCCGGGAGGAAGCGTAGGAACAGTGATAAGCCGGGCCTGGGGCCCGGAATATGAAAATGCTCCTCACGAGGATCGAGCTTTTGTGCGACAGCGTCAGAGGTCATGGGCGTTCCTCGGCTGATTGGCATGGGCGACGGATTCGGCCGGCGCAAAGATAACGCATTCGCCGCGCCATCAACGCCGGCTGCCCCCCATCCGTTGCGACGATGATTTCGATCGCAATCGAAGTGTTCTCAAAGCAGCGAGTATTGCGCGCGCTCCCGTTTGGCCAGCAGCGGCAAAGCCTGGCCCGCGATATAGGTCTTGAAATGCGCGCTCTCGTGATGCGCCCTGAGGGCGGCTTCGTCGCGGAATAATTCGTAGAACAGGAACTGCGCGGGATTGTCATGGGCTCGGCCGATCAGGAACAGCTTAACGCCGGGCTCCTGCCGCGCTTCCGGCAGGAAGCGCCGCAGGATTTCGGCCACGTTGTCGGCCTGATCCTCCCTGGTTTCCCATTGCGCCACGACCAGCAGGCCGCCACCGAGGGCCGCGTTGATGTTGGTCTTGTCCATGGCCATCTGATCCATCGTCATGACTCCTTCGATTACGGTCTCATTCGCAACGCCTGACTACATCGCGCGTGGACTGAGATAATTCGATGGATGACGAATCATAGATGTAATCGATTCGATCGCGATCGAATGATGTGATGCATGCCGGCGTGCTCCGACGACGGTCGGCGGTCCGGATTTTCGGTCGTTTCCACCCTTGTGTCCGGCGCCGACATCTCTAGAAAGGTGGCGGCCTGCCTTCGCGGCGGAACGCGTTTCGACAAGTGTGACATGACTGACATCCCGATCGGACCGGCGGGGGCGGCGGCTGAAACGCATCGTGCCGCTCGGGTGCCTTTCATCGACAATGTCAGGTGGTCGATGATCATTCTGGTGCTCAGCATGCACGCGTGCGACACCTACAGCCCCTTCGGAAATTGGTATTACGTGGATCGGCGGCCGGCGGGATTCGGCGCCGAGCTGTTCTTCGGTACCTACCAGAGTTTCCTGCAGGCTTTTTTCATGGCCTTGCTGTTCTTCATCGCCGGCTATTTTTCAGCCGCAGCCTACGACCGCAAAGGCTTTGCAAAGTTCGTGCGCGACCGCTGCCTTCGGCTCGGACTGCCGACGCTGCTCTACATGCTCGTCATCGGTCCGCTGACGCAGTATTTCCTGTCACGAACATGGGGAAGCGGCGGCTTCGCGCACCAATGGCTGGTTCACCTGAAAAACAGCGCATGGCTGTCCGAAACCGGACCGATGTGGTTCTGTGCTGCACTGCTGGTGTTTTCGGTCATTTACGGCCTGATTCGTCTGACGGGCCGGCGAGAGCCCAGGATCGCGCCGCGCGAGAAGCTCGTGATTGGCATGACGATCTTCATAGCGGTCATGGCCGCCGGCACATTTCTGGTT
>NZ_JBAURI010000991.1:0-2189 GCF_049581145.1 Bradyrhizobium sp. | reverse complement strand
GGTGACGCCCTTCTTGACCGCGCGTTCCGCCAGCAGCTTTCCGACAGCCTTGGCGGCGTCGATATTGGCACCGGTGTTGCCGCTCTCGCGCATCGCCTTCTCCAGCGACGAGGCCGAGGCCAGCGTCTCGCCTTTCAGGTCGTCGATGACCTGGGCGTAGATATGCTTCGACGAGCGGAACACCGACAGCCGCGGACGGCCGCCGGCGGATCGGCGCAGCGCGTTTCTCACGCGTTGCTTGCGCCGGGCATTGGTAACCTTGAGTGACATGACCGGCTCCGTTACTTCTTCTTGCCTTCCTTGCGGAAGATGAATTCACCCGCGTACTTCACGCCCTTGCCCTTGTAGGGCTCCGGCGGACGGTAGCTGCGGATTTCGGCGGCGACCTGGCCAACGCGCTGAACGTCGTTGCCGGTGATCGTGATCTCGGTCGGCTTCGGCACCACGATCGTGATACCTTCCGGAATCGGATAGACCACGTCGTGGCTGTAGCCGAGCGCGAGCTGCAGATTCTTGCCCTGCATCGCGGCGCGATAGCCGACGCCGGTGATTTCCAGCTTCTTCTCGAACCCCTTGGTGACGCCGTCGACGAGATTGGCGATCTGCGCCCGCGCGGTGCCGTAAAGCGCCTGCGCGCGGTTGGTCTCGCTTCGCGGCGCGACCTTGATCACGCCCTTCTCCAACGCCACCTCGACGTCGTCATGGACGATGAACTGCAGCTGGCCCTTCGGCCCCTTCATCTTGACGGTCTGGCCCTCGACGGTCGCGGTGACACCCGACGGAACCGTCACAGGCCTCTTGCCAATACGTGACATCGCTTGATTCCTCTATCTAAACTCTCGTGCGTCGTCTTATCGCAAAACCGCTTCCCGGTTTTGCGGACTGCGCACTAGAACACCGTGAAGAGAATCTCGCCGCCCACATTCGCGTCACGCGCGTCGTGGTCGGCCATGATCCCCTTCGGCGTCGACAACACCGAAATGCCGAGACCGTTATTGACCCGCGGCAGGTTCCTGACGGAGGCATAGACCCGCCGTCCGGGCTTGGAGACCCGCTCGATTTCGCGGATCACGGGCTCGCCGTCGAAATATTTCAGCTCGATCTCGAGCTCGCTGCGCCCCGAAGCGTGCTCCACGCTGGCATAGCCGCGGATGTAGCCTTCCGACTTCAGGACCTCGAGCACGCTGGCGCGCATCTTGGAACCCGGCGAGGACACCTTGGACTTCGCGCGCATCTGCGCGTTGCGGATACGGGTGATCAAATCGCTGATCGGATCGTGCGTTGACATCTGACGACCCCCCTTACCAGCTCGACTTCACGAGGCCGGGAACCAGCCCCTTGGAGCCGAGTTCACGCAGCGCGATGCGGCTGAGCTTGTTCTTGCGGTAGTTCGAGCGCGGCCGGCCGGTCAGCTCGCAGCGCAGGCGAATGCGCGTCGCCGAGGCGTTGCGCGGCATCTTGGCAAGCTTCAGGGTCGCGGCGAACCGCTCCTCCATCGGCTTGGTCCTGTCGGCGATGATCGCCTTCAGCTTGGCGCGCTGGGGGGCGGCGTTCTTGGTCATCCGCATACGCCGGTTGTTCTTCTCGATCGAACTCTTCTTTGCCATGCTTGGCTCCTGGGTTTCCGCGTTTGAGAGGCTTTTTCGCGTCTCACTGCCGGAACGGGAAATTGAATGCGGTCAACAAGGCACGCGCCTCATCGTCGCTCGGTGCGGTGGTGCACACGGTGATGTCCATGCCCCACGACTCGCCCGCCTTGTCGAAGTCGATCTCGGGGAAAATGATGTGCTCCTTGATGCCGAGCGAATAGTTGCCGCGGCCGTCGAAGCTCTTCGGATTCAGCCCGCGGAAGTCGCGCACGCGGGGCAGCGCGACGTTCACCAGGCGATCGATGAACTCGTACATCTTGGCCTTGCGCAGCGTCACCTTGCAGCCGATCGGCTGGTTCTCGCGCAGCTTGAAGGTCGAAATCGCGACGCGCGAATAGGTCACGACGGCCTTCTGGCCGGCGATCAGCGACAGGTCGGCGGCAGCCACTTCCGCCTTCTTGCGGTCGTTGACGGCTTCGCCCACGCCCATGTTGAGCACGACCTTGTCCAGCCGCGGCACCTGCATGATGTTGGCATAGCCGAACTGCTCGGTCAGCTTGCCGCGAATGCTCTTGTCGTATTCCGCGCGCAGGCGCGGGG
>NZ_JBAURI010000990.1:0-1933 GCF_049581145.1 Bradyrhizobium sp. | reverse complement strand
GTTCTGCACGCCCGCCGGGAGCTTCGGGGGAGGCGGCCTGCTCCGCGCCCAGTCGACGCGGCGACGGCGGCTGCGGACTTGACGCAGCCGCTTCGGACGCCAGGGCCTGTTCGGCCCACAGGGCGCTGCCGGCAATGACCGGAATGTCGCTGCCGGGAAACTCGATCGCGAGCTTGCCGCGAACATGGGCCAACACCGCTTCTGCTTCCGCCTTGGGATCCCTGAGCTGGTCGATCCGGTTGACGAAGACAACCACTCTGTCCTTCTGCAATCCACGCAGCAAATGGAGTAGACTGACGTCGCCCGAGGACAATGCCTGTTGTGCGTTCAATACCACCATGCAGGCGTCGGCGCGCTCCAGAACCTCGCGCGAGAGCTGGTCGCGCACCAGAAACGGGTCGTTCGTTCCCGGCGTGTCCATGATGACGGTTGGATAGGCGAATGGCGGCAAGTCAAAATACAGGTCGGCGGATTTCGTGATGTCGGCAAAACGACCCACCGAATGCCCGGGGCGGATGTCGGCCGCATCGCGCTCGAGGTCTTCCGCGCAGACATAGCGCTCCAATGCCTCGGGGGAGGCGGTGGCGAAGCGGTGTTGCCGGCCAAGCAGCTGTCGGAAGTCGCGGCCCAGCCTGAGCTCGGCGCGATCGCGCATCAGCCGGATCTGGCGCGCCAGGGTGTCCGCATCGAGCGCCACGCCCAGACGCAGACTGAGCTCCTGCAGGCGTCCGCCGGATCCCAGTCGTTCCCAGTCGTGCTCGTCGAAAAACTGGTAGACCGCTCCCGCATCGGAGCTCTCGCCGAAGTGGAGGCTCGTGACCACGGCCGTCCAGGGGTTTACGTCGGCGGGTAGAAATCGCGGTCGGCCGATCAGCGCGTTGATAAGCGAGCTCTTGCCGGCCTTGACCTGTCCGACCACAGCAATGCGGCAAACGTCCGCTTTCGCGCCATTGACCAGGTCGTCGAGGGCTGCGACGTCGCTCTCACCCAACAACAACCGAAGTGCCGCGGCCTGGCGCAGCGTGGCCGCCGCGATCTCCTGCAGTTCACGGCCGAGAGATCCAAGAACTGGCACCGAACACGGCTCCCGAGAGCTCTCCGCGCCTGCGCGGAAAGTCTTTCTGCGCCACGTATACAGCTGATATGCGATCGTTTGATGATTTAAAAATCGCGTGTTGATACTTCGCGTGCGTTCGTAGAATTTCCATCGACTCTTCACAACCAACTCGAGGTTGTTCGAAGGCGTGTAGCGGGACGCTGGATGAAAAAGTCGCCGCGCCGGAGCCTCGACATAATTTGGTCGGTTTCATTTGTCGCTTATCGGGCTGGCTTTTTTTTGAAAGATAAAATTGAGCTTTCACGCTGGAACGTACGCAAGACGACGACGTGTGCGCATCCGGCATAATTCACAGCGTATCGTAGTAGTGTGAGGTAAGACGGCATGGCCAGCACGTTGGATAAAACGTTACAGTCAGCAATGACCCAGATACCGGAATGTGTTGCGGCAGGCTATGTCGACATGACCACAGGGATGCTTCTTGCAGTCAAGACCGTCGACTCGCACCCGCAAGAGGTGCTGGATCTAGTTTCGGCGGCAACTGCAGATCTCTTCCAGGGCAGCAACGTTTCCGCGATCGAGGACATGTTCAAGCGTTCCAGGGGCATCAAGGGGAACGACGGCACGCACTACTTCCAGGAAATCGTGGTTTTCAGCGACAACCTGCTGCACATGTTCTTGAGGTGCAAGAAGAACGGCAATCATGTGGTGGTCATCGTCACCCGGAAGAGCGCGAATGTCGGCATGGTGATCGCAAAATCGCGAATGGCCGTCCCGTCGCTGGAAGCCTCTCTGTAGGGTGCAAGCATCGCAGAACCGCCGGAGATCGGGCAGGGAGCAGTCTCCGAGGGTGAAGATGCCCGGGTCGGATACTAC
>NZ_JBAURI010000989.1:0-4336 GCF_049581145.1 Bradyrhizobium sp. | reverse complement strand
GCTCGCCAATACCTACGTTTCCTACGGCACCACGACGATCGGCTTCAGTCCGCGGCTGGGCTTCCAGTTGCGCGAAGATCTCTCGTTGCAGCTGCGCTACTCGATCTATCAGCAGCAGATCTCGCTGCCGGCCGCTCTGGCGAACTGTAACAATACCACCAACAACCCGAACCTTGCCTTCAATCCGTCACCGGCTTGGGTGAACGCGAACGGCGGAGCCGCGGTGGCACAGGGGTTTGGCGCGGTCGACTCGTCGGGCCTTGGCCTGTGGTGTTACAGCGATGGCGAGGCCTCCCTGCCGGTGCGCGAGGAGCTTGCGAGCGGCCCGTCGCTGACATCGGCTGTCGGTTATTCGCTGGACTATAATACGCTCGACAACAATAAGAACCCGACCGACGGCCTCTTGATCGACTTCAAGCAGGATTTCGCCGGCGTCGGTGGCAACGTTTCCTATCTGAAGGAACAGTTCGACGGCAAATACTACACCCCGCTGGTTGCCGATATCGTCGGTTTGCTGCACGTGCAGGCTGGCGTCATGAACGCGGTCGGCAACAGCCAGCTTCGCATGCTCGACAATTTCCAGATGGGTCCGAATCTGGTGCGCGGCTTTGCTCCGAACGGCATCGGTCCGCGCGATATCAATCCCTACGGCACGATGGACGCGCTCGGCGGCACCAAATATTGGGGCGCGTCTTTCGAACTGCAGATGCCGTTCTGGTTCCTGCCGAAGGAAGTTGGTCTGAAGGGTGCGGTCTACGCCGATGCCGGTGGACTGTATGATTACCAGGGGCCGACGACCTGGGCCGCGACCGGGGAAGTCACCACGCCGCAAAATTCGAACTGCATCAAGCCGACGGTCACTCCCGTGCCGACGCCTGGAACCTGCACAGGCTTGGTGTACGATAGCAGCAGCATCGTCCGCAGCTCGGTGGGTGTCGGTCTGATCTGGGCCTCGCCGTTCGGGCCGCTGCGGTTCGACTACGCGATCCCGCTGACCAAGGGGCAGTACGACCGGGTGCAGGAATTCAAGTTTGGTGGCGGTACCTCCTTCTAAGGCATGATCCGCAACAGCCGGGGCCGGTTTTCCGAATTGATCCCGCCCAGACAATGAGCTAGAGCGCGATGACGATCGGTTTGGGTGTCATCGCGCGCCGGGGCGCTCGCGAGCGACAAGCAGTTCGTTACCGCGACGGATGGAATGGCGCAGCCGACTTTCTTTGAAACTCCTCCTTGTTCGACGCTGGCCGACATCGCAGCGCTCGCCAAGGCCGAATTGCTCGATCCGTCGCGTGCCGCTCAGCCGGTCAGGGGGCTCGCTTCGCTTGACGAAGCGGGGCCCTTGCATCTGACATTCTTCGACAATTTGAAGTATGCCGGCGATCTCGCCGCGACCAAGGCGGGCGCCATCCTGGTCAGCGCGCGGTTTGCGAACAGCGTTCCCGCCCATGTTGCGGTCTTGCGCGCGGCAAAGCCCTTCCGGGCCTTCGTGCAGATTGCCCGCGAACTCCATCGCGATGCGCTTCGACCGCAATCCTGGTTCGGTTGTGAGGGAATCGCTGTGTCCGCGATCATTGATCCGACGGCTCGTCTGGAGGACGGCGTGATCGTCGAGCCGCTCGCCGTGATCGGACCGCGCGTCGAAATCGGCGCGGGAACGGTGATCGGTGCCGGCGCCGTGATCGGCGCCGATGTCAGGATGGGCAGGGATTGCAATGTCGGGGCGCGCTCGGCGATCCAGTGCGCGCTGATCGGCAATAATGTCCTGATCCATCCCGGCTGCAGCATCGGCCAGGACGGTTTCGGCTTCCTGTTCTTCGGTCCCGAAGGCCACCTGAAAGTCCCTCAGACCGGGCGGGTATTGATTCAGAATGACGTGGAGATCGGAGCCGGCACCACGATCGATCGCGGCAGCCTGCGTGACACCGTGATCGGTGAGGGCACCAAAATCGACAACCAGGTCCAGATCGGTCACAATGTGAGCATCGGCCGGCATTGCCTGCTGGCGGCCCAGATCGGGCTCGCGGGCAGCCTGACGATTGGTGACAATGTGGCGCTCGGGGCGAAGGTCGGGATCAACAATCATCTGAAGATCGGCGATGGGGCGCAGGTGACGGCGATGAGCGCCGTGAAGGATGACATCCCGCCGAATGGCCGCTGGGGTGGTCACTTCGCCAAACCGACCAAGCAGTGGTTCAGGGAGATCGTCGCGGTCGAGCGCCTGGTGCGCGACGGCAAGGCTGAGGCAAAGGATGAGGGGCGGGAGTGATGGAGGAGTCGCCGGTCAAGTTTGCGTTGGTGGATATCAATGACATCCTCAAGACGCTCCCGCATCGCTATCCGATGCTGCTGATCGACCGGGTGCTCAACATCCGCGCCGATTACAGCGGAATCGGCATCAAGAACGTCACGTTCAACGAGCCGCCGTTCCTTGGCCATTTCCCGGAACGGCCGGTCTATCCCGGCGTGATGATGATCGAGGCGATGGCGCAGACCGCGGGCGTCATCGGCATCAAGTCGGTCGAAGGCACCGAGAAACCGCGCGCGGTCTACTTCCTGACCATCGACAAATGCAAGTTCCGCAAGCCGGTGATGCCTGGCGACACCATCGAATACCACATGACCTCGATCGGCCGCCGCAACACCATGTGGTGGTTTCACGGCGATGCCAGGGTGAACGGCAAGACCGTCGCGCAAGCCGATGTCGGCGCGATGCTGACGGACTGAGCAGGCAGCGCGAGCTTCCAAGGCTTGCCATCGCACCGAGCCCAAAGCGGCGCCGCGATGATTTTCCGTGTCGGATTTTTCTGCTGGGGCAATCGTCCGTGACCGAAACACCGCGTAACCATACGTCACTGGACAGCGCCGGAACTGCGCGCTAACCACCAAAAAATCAGGTCTATTCACGACAAATCGAAGGCGGGCAGCAGTTGATCCGATGAGCACGATCGATCCCACCGCACGCGTTGCGGACGGCGCCGTGATCGGCGAAGGCACGCAGATTGGTCCCTATTGCATCATCGGACCCGATGTCGTGATCGGCAGCAATTGCAGGCTGATCGCGCATGTCCATATCACCGCGCAAACCGGGATCGGCGATGGCTGCACCATCTATCCATTCGCCTCGCTGGGCACGCCGCCACAATCCCTGAGCTATCGCGGCGAACTGACCAGGCTCGAGATCGGTGCAGGCTGCACGATCCGCGAATCCGTCACCATGAATGCAGGGACCGTGGCTGGTGGCGGCATCACCCGCGTCGGCGACCGCGGTTATTTCATGAACTGCAGCCATGTCGGGCACGACTGTCGTGTCGGCAATGACGTGATCTTCGCAACGTCGGCGACCCTCGGCGGCCACTGCGAGATCGGCGACCATGTCTTCATTGGCGGATTGTCGGCGGTGCATCAGTTCACCCGGATCGGACCGCAGGTGATGGTCGGCGGGGTCTGCGGCGTGCGCGGCGATGTCATTCCATTCGGGCTCGTCAACGGTCAATATGCCGCGCTCGAAGGCCTCAACATCATCGGCATGAAGCGCCGCAAATTCTCCCGCGAGCGGCTCGCCACGGTCCGCGCCTTCTATCAGAAGCTGTTTCATGGACCCGGCATCTTCGCCGAACGTTTGAGCCGCGTGCAGTCGCAGGCTGGCGACGATCCGGCGATTGCCGAGATCCTCAGCTTTATCGCCGACGCCAAGCATCGGCCGCTCTGCCTTCCGGCCGACGACGCCAGCCGGGCTTGACGATGGCCGCGCCGGCGCCATCGATCGCCTCTCCCGTCGGCCTGATCGCTGCCGGTGGAACCATGCCGTTCGCAGTGGCGGAATCGGCTGCCGCACGCGGCATCGACACCGTGCTGTTCGCGCTGAAAGGCGTGTGCGACCCGAAGCGGGTCGCGGGATTCCGCCACCACTGGATTTCCGTCGGTCAGCTCGGCCGGGCCACCAAACTGTTTCGCGCCGAAGGCTGCCGCGACCTGATCTTCATCGGCACGTTGGTACGGCCGGCGCTGTCCGAGCTTCGTCTGGATTTCGGCACGCTCCGCGTCATCGGTCAGGTCTGGGCGGCGTTTCGTGGCGGGGATGATCATCTGTTGTCCGGTATCGCCCGTATCCTGGAGCGCGAGGGTTTTCGCCTGGTGGGGCTGAAGGATGTCGCGCCGGATCTGTTGATGCCGGAGGGATGTCTGACCCATATCGAGCCGGATGCATCCGATTTCGCCGATATTGCCAAGGGCCGCGAGGTGCTGGCCGCGCTCAGCCCGTTCGACATCGGTCAGGCGACCATCGTGATCGACGGGCACGTGGTCGGGATCGAGGACATCGAGGGCACCGATGGAC
>NZ_JBAURI010000988.1:0-5842 GCF_049581145.1 Bradyrhizobium sp. | reverse complement strand
GTTGTCGCCGGATCCAGCGACGAGAATTTCGGCCGCGCAATCGGTGTTCAAGTCCCACGAGGAAGCGCTGCTGCCGGTGGTCGACAGCGCGCTCGCCAAGGAGACCAACAAGACGGCGAAGGCTGCGCTCGACGACGCGCGCGCAGCCATCATCTTGTTCAAATCCGACGCCTCCGAAGACGACAAGATCAAGGCCATCGCAACGATCCGGGCCCTTGGCGACCAGGACGCGCTCGCGATGCTGAGCGACATCGGCAGCGACCAGCCGCCGAACGTGACCAAGGCGGCGGCGAGCGCGATCGCCTCGATCCAGAACACGCTCGCGATCTGGTCGACCGCGCAGAACGCCTGGTACGGGCTGTCGCTCGGCTCGGTCCTGCTGCTTGCCGCGATCGGACTTGCCATTACCTTCGGTGTGATGGGCGTCATCAACATGGCCCATGGCGAGATGGTGATGCTCGGGGCCTACACCACTTTCGCGGTGCAGGAGGTGATCCGCACCAGTTTTCCCGCATTGTTCGACTATTCGCTCCTGATCGCGGTGCCGCTGGCCTTTCTGGTGGCCGGCGCGATCGGGGTCCTGATCGAGCGCTCGATCATCCGCTTCCTCTACGGCCGGCCGCTGGAAACTTTGCTCGCGACCTGGGGGCTGTCGCTGGTGCTGCAGCAGGTGGTGCGCACCATGTTCGGCCCGACCAACCGCGAGGTCGGCAACCCGTCCTGGATGAGTGGCGCGTTCCAGTTGGGCCAGATAACCATCACCTATAACCGGCTCTGGATCCTGTGCTTCACGCTGGCGGTGTTCGCTGTCCTGCTGGCCATGCTGCGCTATACCGCGCTCGGGCTCGAGATGCGCGCGGTGACGCAGAACCGCCGGATGGCCGCCTCGATGGGGATCGCGACATCACGCGTCGACGCGCTGACCTTTGGTTTGGGCTCCGGGATCGCCGGCATCGCCGGCGTGGCGCTGTCGCAGATCGACAATGTCAGCCCCAATCTCGGTCAGAGCTACATCATCGACTCCTTCATGGTGGTGGTGTTCGGCGGGGTCGGCAATCTGTGGGGCACCCTGGTCGGCGCCTTCACGCTTGGCATCGCCAACAAGTTCCTGGAGCCGGTGGCCGGCGCCGTGCTTGGCAAGATCGCGATCCTGGTGCTGATCATCCTGTTCATCCAGAAACGTCCGCGCGGCCTGTTCGCGCTGAAGGGACGGGCGGTGGAAGCATGACGCCGCATCTCATCACGCGATCGCTCGATCGCGCCGCGACCATCTTCGTGCTGGTGGTCGCGGCCTGTGGAATCCTGATTCCGCTGTCCAACCTGTTGCTGCCGGCGGGCTCGGCCTTTCAGGTGCCGACCTATCTGGTGGCGCTGTGGGGCAAATATGTCTGCTACGCCATCCTGGCGCTCGCGATCGACCTGATCTGGGGCTATTGCGGCATCCTCTCGCTCGGCCATGGCGCGTTCTTCGCGCTCGGCGGCTACGCGATGGGCATGTACCTGATGCGCCAGATCGGAAGCCGCGGCGTCTATGGCAATCCGATCCTGCCCGACTTCATGGTGTTCCTGAACTATCCGAAGCTGCCCTGGTACTGGCACGGCTTCGACATGTTCTGGTTCGCCGCGCTGATGGTCGTGCTGGTGCCAGGTCTGCTCGCATTCTGCTTCGGCTGGCTGGCATTCCGCTCCCGCGTCACCGGCGTCTATCTCTCGATCATCACGCAGGCCATGACCTACGCGCTGCTGCTGGCCTTCTTCCGCAACGATTTCGGCTTCGGCGGCAACAACGGCCTGACCGATTTCAAGGACATCCTCGGCTTCAACGTGCAGGCCGACGGCACGCGCGCGACGCTGTTCATGCTGAGTTGCCTGGCACTGATCATCGCCTTCTTCATCTGTCGGGCGGTCGTCACCTCGAAGCTCGGCAAGGTCCTGATCGCGGTGCGCGACGCCGAATCCCGCACCCGCTTCCTCGGCTACCGCGTCGAGTCCTACAAGCTGTTCGTGTTCACGCTGTCGGCCTGCATGGCGGGCGTGGCCGGCGCGCTCTATGTGCCGCAAGTCGGCATCATCAACCCGTCCGAATTCGCGCCGGGCAATTCGATCGAGGCGGTGATCTGGGTCGCGGTCGGCGGCCGCGGCACGCTGATCGGAGCCGCGATCGGCGCCATCGTCGTCAACTATGCCAAGACCTATTTCACCTCAGGGCCGCTCGCGCCATACTGGCTGTTCATGCTGGGCGCGCTGTTCATCCTGGTGACGCTGTTGCTGCCCAAGGGCATCGTCGGCACCTTCAACACCTGGTGGGAGCC
This sequence comes from Bradyrhizobium sp., assembly GCF_049581145.1. Taxonomy (GTDB): domain Bacteria; phylum Pseudomonadota; class Alphaproteobacteria; order Rhizobiales; family Xanthobacteraceae; genus Bradyrhizobium. The sequence goes on along the minus strand of NZ_JBAURI010000988.1, from coordinate 3,530 downwards.
GCTCAGGGCCAGACGGCTGGCGCCCAACGACGAAAGTGCCGCACGCGAAGACGGCGTCAGCGAACCGAACATGGCGGAGTAGGCGCATGAACGTCATGGATGCCCGCGCCACCTCCGCGCTGCTCTATCTCGACGGCGTGCACGTCTCGTTCGACGGCTTCCATGCCATCAACAATCTGTCGCTGACGCTCGCGCCCGGCGAGATGCGCGCCATCATCGGCCCAAACGGCGCCGGCAAGACCACGATGATGGACATTATCACCGGCAAGACCAAGCCGGACGAGGGCACCGTGCTGTTCGACGGCGTCACCGACCTGACCCGGCTCGACGAGACCCGTATCGCCGAACTCGGCATCGGCCGGAAATTCCAGAAGCCGACCGTGTTCGAGAGCCAGACCATCGAGGACAACCTGCTGCTCGCGCTCAATGTCGATCACAGCGTCAAGGGCACGCTGTTCTGGCGCGGCAGCAAGGCCGAGTCCGACCGCATCGAGCGGGTGCTGGAAACCATCCGCCTGACCGATGCGCGCAATCGGCTGGCGGGCAGCCTGTCTCATGGCCAGAAGCAATGGCTCGAAATCGGCATGCTCCTGGCGCAGGACCCGAAACTGCTGCTGGTCGACGAGCCTGTCGCCGGAATGACCGACGTCGAGACCCACCAGACCGCCGAGCTGTTGAAGGAGATCAACAAGGAGAAGACGATCATGGTGGTCGAACACGACATGACCTTCGTTCGCGAGCTCGGTGTCAAGGTGACCTGCCTGCATGAAGGCACCGTGCTGGCGGAAGGCACCATCGATCAGGTATCGTCGAACGAGCGCGTGATCGAGGTGTATCTTGGAAGATAGCGAATGGCGGGCAGCGAACAGAACCATGGTGCAGCGGCAATGAAGACCCGAACCGTTCGCCATTCGCCATTCGCCATTCGCGGGACCAGAGGTCGCCGATGCTGAACGTCGAAAATATCAGCCTCTATTACGGCGCGGCGCAGGCGTTGCGCGGCGTCTCGGTCTCGGCGCAGCCGGGCAAGGTGACCTGCGTGCTCGGGCGCAACGGTGTCGGCAAGACCTCGCTGCTGCGCGCCATGGTCGGCCAGTATCCGATCGCCTCCGGCACCATCACACTCGACGGTGTCGACATCACGGGCCTTAAACCCTATGAGCGCGCGAGGCGTGGCATCGGCTTCGTTCCGCAGGGCCGTGAGATCTTTCCGCTGCTGACGGTGGAGGAAAACCTGAAAACCGGCTTCGGTCCGTTGAAGCGCGAGGACCGCCACGTCCCCGACGACGTGTTCTCGCTGTTTCCGGTGCTGCAATCGATGCTCGGCCGGCGCGGCGGCGACCTCTCCGGCGGCCAGCAGCAGCAGCTGGCGATCGGCCGCGCGCTGGTGATGCGGCCAAAACTGCTGCTGCTCGACGAGCCGACCGAAGGCATCCAGCCCTCGATCATCAAGGACATCGGCCGGGCGATCTCCTATTTGCGCAATCTCGGCAATATCGCCATCGTGCTGGTGGAACAATATCTCGACTTTGCCTGCGAGCTCGGCGACAATTTCGCCGTGATGGACCGGGGTGCGGTGAAATTCACCTGCGATCGCGCGAATCTCGACCCCGGGGAAATCAGCCGCCAGATGGCGCTGTAGCGGCGAGTGTGACGCGGCCGGCACGGGGTGCGTTCGACCGGGGGGCAGGGTAGATGCGGAGCGAACTTTCCGGCGCATCGGCAGCGGTGTTTGCGGCCAACCGCGCTCGCGGCGCTGTCGCCTTCGACGTCCAGCTGCAGGATGGCGTGACGCGCCGCCGCGCCTTGCACGAATCCGGTTCGCTGCGTGTGCGCTTCCCCTCGGCCGAAGGAGGTGGGCTGTCGGCGGTCTTCGTCAACACGGCAGGCGGCATCGCCGGCGGCGACCGCTTTGATATCGACATCGCGGCAGGACCGGGCGCACAATTGACACTGACCACGGCGGCTGCGGAAAAGGTCTATCGCGCCGTCGGGCCGGCTGCTGAACTTGGCATCAGCCTGAGGGCTGACGACGGCGCACAGCTCGCCTGGCTGCCGCAGGAGACCATCCTGTTCGACCGGGCGCGGCTGTTGCGGCGGATCGAGATCGATCTTGCTGCGAGCGCCTCGCTGCTGCTGTGCGAGATCGTCGTATTCGGCCGCGCTGCGATGGGCGAACGGATGAGCCACGGCAGTTTTATCGATCGCTGGCGGCTGAGGCGCGACGGCAGGCTGGTATTCGCCGAGACCGTGCGGCTTGACGGCGACGTCGGCGGGAAGCTTGCGGCGTCGGCGATCGCCAGCGGCGGCGCCGCGGTCGGCACCGCGCTGATCGTCCCCGGCGATGAGAGTCTGGTCGAGCGGATTCGCGAATTGTCCGGATCGTTCGGCGGCGAGGTCGGCATCTCGGCCTGGAATGGATTTGCAATGGCGCGCTTCTGCGCCCAAGATGCCGCCCGGCTACGCGCCGATATGATGGCGGTGCTCGGCCGCGCCTCCCACGTGCCGCTGCCGCGGCTCTGGCTCAATTAGACCGGTCAAACCAATCGAGTGCCTGCATGAATTTGTCTCCTCGCGAAAAGGACAAGCTTCTGATTTCGATGGCGGCCATGGTGGCGCGGCGCAGGCTTGAGCGCGGCGTCAAGCTGAACCATCCCGAAGCCATTGCCATCATCTCCGATTTCATCGTCGAAGGCGCGCGCGACGGTCGCACCGTGGCCGAACTGATGCAGGCCGGCGCGCAGGTCCTCACCCGCGCGCAGGTGATGGATGGCATTCCCGAGATGATCCACGACATCCAGGTCGAGGCGACGTTTCCGGACGGGACCAAACTCGTCACCGTGCATGAGCCGATCCGGTGATGGGAGCGGATTTCATTGATTCCGTCATGCCCGGCCTTGTTCCGGGCATCCACGTTCTTTGAAGTCAAGACGTGGATGGCCGGGACAAGCCCGGCCATGACGCAAGGTCTACTACGAGGTGCCAGTCATGATCCCCGGCGAATTTTTTATCCAGGACGGCGAAATCGAGCTCAATGCCGGCCGCAAGACGGTGACGCTGACGGTCGCCAATAGCGGCGACCGTCCGATCCAGGTCGGTTCACACTATCATTTCTTCGAGACCAACCCGGCGTTGAAATTCGATCGCAAGAAGGCCCGCGGCATGCGGCTCGATATCGCGGCCGGCACCGCGGTGCGGTTCGAGCCCGGCCAGACTCGCGACGTGCAACTCGTGGCGCTCGCCGGCAAGCGCACCGTCTACGGCTTTCGCGGCGACGTGATGGGCAAGCTGTGATCGCAAGTGAGGAGAACCATGGTAGGGCTCCCTCCCCCTTGCGGGCCCCGCAAGGGGGAGGGAACGCGACCGCCAGCGCGTGCCACGCGCTGCGCGATGAACCGGGCGAGCCGTAGCGCGATGCTCTCCCCCGTCCGTCTCGTCTCGGAAGCCGCCGAGCTTGCCGCGCGCCGCCATAGCGGCCAACGGCGTAAGGGCCGCGGCGAAGAGCCCTACATCAACCATCTCGCCGAGGT
>NZ_JBAURI010000987.1:0-3553 GCF_049581145.1 Bradyrhizobium sp. | reverse complement strand
CCTTCAGCACCATGGCGAAGACCGATATCGATGCGATGGTGACGTTCCTGCGCAGCGTGCCGCCCATCACCTCGCCCGATTTCGCCGTGAAGCCGGAAGCCGCGCCGGACTCCCACAAAGACGGCGTGATCTCAAGCGCGCTCGGCAAGAGAGTGTTCGAAGAAGCCTGCGTCAGTTGCCATGGCTGGAGTGGTGAAAGCCCGGTTACGCCGTTCGCGACATTGACCGGCTCTGGTGCGGTCAGCGACCAGAGCGCCATGAACGTGGCGCAAATCGTGATGGCCGGAGCCACCCGCCTGACACCGGATGGAGCACTGTCGATGCCGCGCTTCGGCGAAGCGTATTCCAATGAGGAGATCGCGGCGGTAGCGAACTTTGTCACGGCCCGCTTCGGCGTCAAAGGATCGTCTCTCACGCCGCAGGACATCGCGAAGCTGCGCTAGAGGGTGCGGTAAGGCGGTCGCAGCGCAAAGCGCCGAGGAAAGTTGAGCTGCAAGGCCCTATCAGGTCGCCGATCTAGGCCAGTTCGACGCGGCGTTCGATGCCATGGCGGCTTGCGGGCATGGAAGCGGTCGTGGTCAACGCCGAGGCGCTCTTCTATCTGGGCAAGGAGAGGATTGCGAAGCTTGCGCTGGGCCGCCGGCTGCCAACTTGCGCCTGGGTGCGGGAAGTGTCGGCGGCCGGAACGCTGCTTTCCTATGGCGCGGACCAGCGCGCGATTGCCCGGCGCGTGCCGTATTATCTCGACCGCATCCTGCAGGGCGAAAAGCCTGGCGAGATCCCGGTCGAGCAGCCGACCACGCTCGAACTCTGCGTTAATCTTGCCACCGCCAAAGCCTTGGGACTAACCCTGTCGCCGGCCCTGCTCACCGAGGCTGACGAGGTGATCGAGTGGCAACGTATCTGGAAGACGCGTGCGGAATCGCTGGCCGATAAGGCAAAATGTTTGATCGATGGCGGCATGAAAATGGGGCCGTCCTTTCGGGGGCAAGGACGGCCCCTAGTGGCTCGCAAGCTGGGGAGGTTTGAGCCCGGAAGCGAAGTTTCCCTCGCTCACCAGCGCAATATCGCAGACCAGGGCGCGGGCGTATTGCGCAGGTGCCGCATAGTTTCGATTTCGCATGATTAACGCGCTATGCAGCCGGACGTGCGATTTCCAAAGAAGCCGATGCGCCGCGAAATATTTCCGCCCCTGGATGTGAGAGCTATCAGAAGTCTCTGACGGCAAAACGGGGATGCTTGAAATGCCATTGTTTCCGGAAGGCTCGTTCCGTCGTTCGTTCGACAGGTTGGTGTTGATCGCAGGCGTGATCGGCGCATCCGCGATGATTTTCGCCTATGCCGCCGGCTGGCTGTCGCCACAGCGCCTTACCCCGCAACGACTGGTCGCCGCGCTGGCCCCGCCCGGTGCGCCGGCGCTCGGGCATCGCCGCAACCATGCCAAGGGCGTCTGCTTTTCCGGTGCCTTCGAGGCCAACGGGAACGGCGCGACGCTCTCGCGCGCGCGGGTGTTCACGCAAGGACGATATCCCGTTCATGGCCGTTTCAATCTCGGCACGCCCAATCCCGATGCCGCGGATGCGACGGTTCGGGTGCGCGGGATGGGGCTGCAGATCATGACGCCCGACGGCCAGGAATGGCGTATGGCCGTGATCGATCCGCCCTTCTTCGCGGTCTCAAGCCCGCAAGCCTTTCACGAACTGCTGCTTGCCTCGGCAAGCAAGGAACCGAATGCGATGAAGAATTTCATCGTGGCGAATCCGGAGTTCGCGAAGTTTGTCGACTGGGCCAAAACCGCGCCGTGGACGGCTTCCTTTGGGGAGGAGCGCTACAACAGCCTGGACAGTTTTGTCTTTACGGACAATTCGGATGTCGATCGGACCGTGCGCTGGTCGCTGCTGCCGAGCCAGACGCCGGTTGCGGTGGCGCAGGCCGATCTGGCCAAACGCGGCCCGGATTTTCTGGAAAAGGAAATCGCCGCAAGGGTCCAGAACGGACCGGTGCGATGGACCATGATGGTGACCGTCGCCAATCCGGGCGACCGGACGAATGACCCCAGCAAGGCATGGCCCGAAGATCGTCACGCTGTCGAGGTCGGAACATTAGTCGTGAACCAGATCGAAGCGGAGGCGGATGGACCATGCCGGGACATCAACTTCGATCCGACGGTGCTTCCTGATGGAATGCGAACGTCGGACGACCCGTTTCCCGCCGCGCGGTCCTCGGCATACCGCGTGTCCTATGATCTTCGCACAGCGGAAACGAAGGACTACCCGTTCAAGGTGACCGGAGCAAAACCATGATCGTCCTTCGTCACCGCTTCAATCCGCTGCAGCGCGGACTGCATTGGCTGATGGCGATCTGCATCATCGCGATGCTGTTCATCGGCGTGACCATGGTCTCCATCGTCGCGCCCACCTATCTGCCGTTGATCACGACCCACGAGACGCTCGGGACCGTCATTTTCGTGCTCGTATGCATTCGCCTCGTGCTGCGTCTCTATTTCGGCGCGCCGCCGCTGCCGGTCGATCTGCCCACGCCGATCAAGATGGTCGCGACCTTGTCGCAATATGCACTGTACGGGTTGATGATCGTGATGCCGCTGTTGGGTTGGGCCATGCTGTCGGCGGAGCGGTATCCCGTCATGCTGTATTGGAAGAGCGTTCTCCCCCAGGTGCTGCCGCAAAGTGAAAGCGCGCATACTTGGTTATGGAGAGCGCATCACTATCTGGCCTTCGCGTTCTTTGCGCTGATCCTGATGCATGTAGCGGCCGCGCTGTTCCATGCCCTGGTGCGGCGGGACGGTGTGTTCCAGTCCATGGCGCCCTGGCCGGCTGGCGACGAGGTTTTGGGTGAGAAATCGGATGGCGCGTGAGTTGATCGGGTCTGGGAGACCGGGATGGATGTCGGGACGTGGCTTCGCAATCTTGGCCTCGGACAATACGAGACTGCGTTCAGGGACAACGAAATCGATCGCGAGGTGCTGCCGAACCTGACCTCGGAGGATCTCAAGGATCTGGGCATTGTCGTCATCGGGCACCGCCGCAAGATCCTAGCGGCGATCGCCGAACTTCCGGCGGCGCTTCCCGCGCCTTCCGCGCCACGGCCGGCTTCGGATGCAAAGTGGGCCTCGGGCGACGTCGCCAGCGAGCGGCGGCAGTTGACGCTGATGTTCTGCGATCTCGTGGGATCGACGCCTTTGTCGGCCCGGCTCGACCCTGAAGACATGGCCGATCTCATTCGTATATTCCGCGATGCGGTGTCGGCATCGGTCTCGCGTTTCGATGGCACCGTCGCGAAATGGATGGGCGACGGGGCGCTGATCTATTTCGGCTATCCGCACGCCCATGAAGACGACGCCGAGCGCGCCGCCCGCGCGGGCCTCGCGTTGCAGGATAGCCTGCGGGATCTCAGTCGAGGCGGCCTTCCGCTGCATGCCCGCGTCGGCATCGCAACCGGCCTGGTGGTCGCCGGCGAACTGATCGGCGAGGGCGCGGCGCGGGAGCGTGGCGTCGTCGGCGACACGCCCAATCTGGCGGCCCGGCTGCAGAGC
>NZ_JBAURI010000986.1:0-2073 GCF_049581145.1 Bradyrhizobium sp. | reverse complement strand
ACGGGAGACGTCGCAATCGACGTCGTGCTCTCGGCCAGCGTGACTTCGTTGAGCGGCCGATCCTTGGTAAGTGGCATGTCGGAAGCCTCCGGTTAAGAAAGAGCGGGCGGCCAGAGCGGCCGCCCGGTTGATCGTGAGTGAGGCTTTAAGAGCTGGTGTTGTCGAACACGCCGCCGGACGATTTCTCGTTGCGGACCACCAGCGTGTACTCCGACAGCACTTCGCGCTGATCGCTGTCGCCGAGCTTGGCGAGCGGGATCGAGATCATGTTGCGGCCGTTGAGGAAGGCGACCGCGAACATGTCCATCTGCAGCGCCCAGGCGTCGCGCGGGCGCTGGAAGCGGTTGCCGACCACCTTGAGCTTGCCGAAATCCGACTCGTAGAAATCGACGGAGGCAACGATCCGCTTCGACTTGGTGTCCTGCGTGGTGGTGGCCCGGCCGGTGAAGGTCGAGAACTGCTGCTTGTTGAAGGCGCCGACCATGACGAGATCCGGCTTGCCGCCATTGGTCCAGCACGAATTGAGCGTCTGCTTGAAGCGCGATTCGGTGAAGGCAATGACGTTGGTGGCGTCGACGCGCTGCGTGGTTCCGTCCGCGGTGGTCGGGTTGGCGCCGGCGGTGCCGCTGGAGCCGGTGTTGGCAACGCCGTTCGACAGGCCCACCCACGACAAGAGCGTGCCGGTGTTGCGCGGGCTGCCGCTGCTCTTGACCTGCGCGGCGGAGGTCAAGACGGCCTCCATGTCACGCTTCAGCTCCAGGCCTTTCAGCATTTCCTGGTAAGCCAGCTCGTTGTCACGGCCGGCATGCTCGACCGCCTGTTGCGTGCCCGAAACGCTCGCAACCTTGTAGCTGATCTGGGTGTAGTTGCCGAGCCGCACGGTTGGCGTGACGGCAACTGCCGTCGGCGTGTCGCCTTCGACCTGCGCGTTGGCGTTGTTCGCAGCCGCGAGAGCTTGCGTCTGCCATTCGTGATAGACGGCGGTCGCCTTCTCGCGCTCGGCGCCGGACATGAACGGGGTGTCGGTCGGATCGATCCGATAGATCATGTCCGACAGGTCTTCGCGGTTGCCGACCGCGGTCGCGGCGGTGAACGTGTTGGTAGGAGCGGCCATTGTGTCCTCTGAGGTTTGGCCCTACCGGCGCGCGTTCCGCCGAGCGACAAGCAATGCCGCGGCGTCCTTGAGCGAGCCGGAAGATGAGAGTTTCGAGTTGAGGGATTGCACGCGCTCGGACGCGCCGTTGCCGGCGGCCTTGACGCCTGGACGCTGCACGGGAGGAACGGGCTTTTTCGCAGCCGACTTGGCCGCCTTCTGCACATCCTGGTAGCGCATGCCGTCGAAGATCAGGCGCTGCACCCGATGATCGAAAAGCGACAGCTTCTCGCCCTTGTCGAATGCGCCCAACTCTTCGGCTGTGAAACCAAGGTTCTGCAGATGCGCAACCGCGCGCTGCATGATCTTCGGCGCCTTCTCCGCATCCCCAAGCTCTGGAATGTGCTCCAGGACGGATGCGTTTTCCTTCGCTCGGAAGGTGTTCCACGCATCGGCCTTTTGCTTCGCGCCGCGATCGTCCGCCTCCTTCACGGCGGCAGCCTGCACCTGCAGATCCTGCTGATGCGCCTGCCACTGGATGAAGCGAAGCGGGTCGATTTCCGACAGTTTCACCACGTCGGCCATGGTCTTGATATCGGGGAAGCGTTGCTGCTGCTCCCGCATCAGGACGTTGAGCGCTTGCCGCGCCTGGCCTTCGTAAGCCTGCCGTGCCTGTTCCGCCGCCTGCTCTTTGGCCGAAAGGCCCTTGAGCTTTTCGGCAGCGTCGTTCTGGCCTTTGCGGATCGCCGCATCTCGCGCCTGTTCGCGCGCTGCAATCTTCTCCTGCAGCGGGCGAGGCAAGGCGCTCCATTCGGCGTCATCCTCTTTGGCCCAAGATCGCGGGCGTTCGACGGGAGGAAGTTTTTCAACTTCAGCGTCATCGCCCTCGTTCTCGCCGGGAGCCTGATCGTGATCAGGGGCGGCGTTGCCCTCATCGGACAATTCGTGATCCGGGGCAGCCGTGTCATCGGCGCCATCGT
>NZ_JBAURI010000985.1:0-2536 GCF_049581145.1 Bradyrhizobium sp. | reverse complement strand
CGTCGATATCGGTTCGGCGCCGGCGGCCGACCGTGTGTCGTGCGTCCGGCCGGCGCAATCCGGCCTCGGTCGCGACGGCGCCGAAACGAATTGACCTGATGGCGCCGGCCGTGGATCATGCGAGCATGGATTCGCCGCCGCTCCCCCGTGTCGCGATCGCCGTCCCGTCGGGCGACATGGTCCATGCCGACTTTGCGATGGCGTATGCCCAGCTCTGCAGGGCGTCGGCCGGGCTGGAATTGCAGCTGATGACGGTCAAGTCGTCGATCGTGGCGCAGGCGCGCAACAACGGCGTCGAGCTCGCCGGCAATTTCAAGGCGGACTACATCTTCTTCCTCGACAGCGACATGGTGTTCCCGCCGGACGCGCTGTTCCGGCTGCTGCTGCACCGGAAAGACATCGTCGGCGCAACCTACACCAAGCGCGTCGCTCCGTTCGAGATCCTCGGCACCCAGCTCGCCGAGCAGCCCGCTGTGCTGTCAGGCGACCTGCTGGAGATGCAGCGCATCCCGACCGGCTGCCTGCTGATCAGGATGGCCGTGTTCGAGAAGCTTGCCAAACCGTATTTCCGGTTCGACGTCGACGCCTTTGGCGCGATCGTCGGCGAGGACTACGTGTTTTGCGATGCCGCGCGCAAGGCTGGATTCCGGATCTGGTGCGATGCGGTGCTGTCCCGGGAAATCGGCCATATCGGGCAGAAGATCCATCGCCTGCCCGAGCTGGCATCGACCGGCGCGGCGCCCGCCGTGCCCGATCAGCCGCAGCCGATCGTGAGCAGCGGCTAGCGGTTCATCACAGTGATTTTGACGTTTTGAGACCGAGCCGGCCACAGCGCGGCGTAACGACGACTTCCTGTGGTCATGGGTCCCCGCCGGAGCCTGTCATCGGGCGGCGCGTTGCGCCGATCCGTCGGCGGGGACGACGTCGCGTTTGTTGTCGGGCGGTCGCGCCAAGGACTCCGCTGTTGTCCCGGCCTTGAGCCGGGACCGATTAACCACAGGTCAATGCGTTGCGAAAGTTGCAGCCGCTGATCACTGTGATGAACCACTAGCGGCGAGCCGCCATGCCGCTGGCTGGGCCGTGTTCGCCGGCCGACGTCTTGACGATTTCCGCCGCGATGACATCCGAAAGGCGCTGCGTGTCGTCCGGCGCGAGCCTGGAACTTTCGCGATTGGCGCTGCCTTGCGGGATTTCGCGGCGCTTGGTGATCTTTTTCGCGGCTGCCACGTTGTCCGGCAGGTCCTGCTCAAAGCCATCGAGGCGCGCATGAACATGAATCAGACCGTCATGATCGTCGGCGCCGGTCCGGTCGGGCTGACGCTTGCCATCGAGCTTGCGCGCTACGGCGTGCCGTTGCGCATCTTCGAGAAGGCGGCACGGCGGACCGACAAGTCCAAGGCCCTGGTGATCTGGAGCCGGACGCTCGAGCTGCTGGATCGACAGCCGGGCGGATCGCTGCCGTTCGTCGCGGCCGGGTTCAAGGTCGATGCGGTCAGGATCCTGGCCGGCGACAAGGAGATCGGGCGCGTCGGCATCGCGGCGGTCGATAGTCCCTATCCCTACGCCCTGATGCTGCCGCAGTCCGAGACCGAGCGGCTCCTGGAGGAGCGCCTCAATGCGCTTGGCGTTCAGGTCGAGCGCGAGGCCGAGGTGGAGACGATTGATCTGCGCGCCGACGGCGTCGACGCGGTGGTGCGCCGGGCCGATGGCGCCGAGGTGAAGGCCAGCGCGGACTGGCTCGCCGGCTGCGACGGCGCCCACAGCCTGGTCCGCCATACCATTGGCGCGGCCTTCGCCGGCGAAACCATGACCAGCGACTGGATGCTGGCCGACGTGCATATGCAGGGCTATCCGGTGCCCGACACCGAGGTGAGCGTGTACTGGCATCAGGATGGCGCCTTCATCATCTTCCCGATCAGTCCGGGCCGCTACCGCCTGATCGCCGACCAGCCGCAGTCGGGCGCGGAGCATCCGCCGACGCCTTCGCTCGCGCAGGTGCAGGCGATGATCAATCGGCGCGGCACGCCCGGCATGATCGCGCGTGATCCGATCTGGCTCGCCGGCTTCCGCATCAACGGCCGCAAGGTCGCGGACTATCGCCATGGCCGGGCCTTCCTGTGCGGCGACGCCGCGCATGTCCACAGCCCGGCCGGCGGCCAGGGCATGAACACGGGCATGCAGGACGCGGTCAACCTGGCCTGGAAGCTCGCGTTGGTGGCAAAGGGTGTTGGCCGCGAGACATTGCTCGACAGCTACAGCGCCGAGCGCAGCGCGGTCGGCAAGCAGGTGCTCAGGGCCGCGCAAAATCTCACGGTCATCGGCACCATGAAGAACCCGGTCGCGCAGACCATCCGAAACGCTGTCGGCCACCTCGTGCTGGGACTTGCGCCGGTCCAGCACGCGATGTCCGACACCATGACCGAGATGTCGGTGGGTTATCCCGGCAGCCCCCTCAACGGCAAAGCGCTTGGCGGCGGACCAAAACCGGGCGCCCGGATCGCGCCCATCGCCGGGCAAACGCCAATCGGCTCCGGCC
>NZ_JBAURI010000984.1:0-3685 GCF_049581145.1 Bradyrhizobium sp. | reverse complement strand
GCTCTGCACGATGATGCCGGGCGCCGTCTCGGCCATCAAGCAGATCCGCGCCGCCGGCATCAAGTCGATGATCCTCAACGGCTCGGGTGTCGATGGCAGCTACTGGCTGAACGCGGTGCCCGATCTGTCGAACTTCTTCGTGCCGGTGCAGGGCTCGGTGTATGGCGACGATCCCAATCCGAAGGTCAATGAGTTCAACACGAAGTACAAGGAGGTGACCGGGGGCGACCCCTCCAGCCAGTACGTCTATCCCGGCTATGTCCTGATCGACGTCTGGGCCAAGGCCGTCGAGCGCGCCAAGTCGATCGAAGCACCCGCCGTGGTGGCCGAGCTCGAGAAGATGAACAACGAGCCGACGCTGTTCGGCCCGCGCACCTTCACGAGCGAGCTCCATCATCAGAACCAGGGGCGCTACCTGATCGTCGATACCGAGCAGGGCAAGCCGAAGGTGATCGACCAGTGGACGATTTCGGAAAAGATCCCGCTCGACTATCTGGTGTCGAAGTAGGTCTGGCAACAGCCGCCCAGGTTCCGGCGGAGCCTGGGCGGTCGCTTCTGAGCGGACTTTTTAAATCTTTAAATCGTTGCGCAGGCTGCGCCGGGTCGCAGCCGCCGATATAAGGACAGCGAGAGATGGTCACTATCAATTGCGACATGGGCGAGGCCTTCGGCCTCTACAAGATGGGCGACGACGAGGCTTTGATGCCTCTGGTCGACGTCGCCAATGTCGCCTGCGGGTTCCACGGCTCCGACTTCAATCACATGCGCAAGACCGTGGGCCTCGCCAGCCAGCATGGCGTCAAGGTCGGCGCTCATCCCTCGCTGCCCGATCTGCAGGGTTTTGGCCGCAGGGAGATGAAGATCGGGCGCGAGGAATTGACCAATTGCCTGCTCTACCAGATCGGCGCCCTGAAGGCGTTTCTGGATGCCGAAGGCATGCCCCTCAACCACATCAAGCCGCATGGCGCGCTCTATGGCATGGCTGCGCGGATGGAAGAGGTCGCCGAAGCGGTGGCGGATGCGGCCGATGTCTACAAGGTGCCGCTGTTCGGCATGAAGGGCACGCTGCACGAAACGGTCTACCGGCGCCGCGGTCATGCCTTCGTCGCCGAATATTATGCCGATCTCGACTACAATCGCGAGGGGGGCCTCATCATCACGCGCGAACATGAAGCCAAGGATCCTACCGATGCGGCCGCGCGCTGCGTGCGGGCCATCAACGAAGGCCAGACCCGCTCGGTGGCAGGGAATGACATTCCCGTCGGGGCCGATTCCATCTGCATCCACTCCGATACGCCGAATGCCGTCGCCATCACCGAGGCGGTTCGCAATGCCGTCGCGCCCTACCTTGCCGCGCGCTGAGACGCGTCAGGCGACAATGACGAAGGCGGAACGATTTAAACGACGAGGAACTCATGGCTATTCAGCAGATCTTTTCGCCGCTGCCGGGCATCTTCTACCGCAAGCCGGCGCCGGACAAGCCGGCCTACAAATCCGACGGTGACGTGATCACCGAGGACGACACGATCGGCCTGATCGAGGTGATGAAGTCGTTCAACGAGGTGAAGGCAGGCGCGGCCGGCAAGATCGTCCGCTTCCTGGCCGAGAATGAGGATGCCCTGATGGCCGGTCAGCCGATTGCCGAGATCGACGTTTGAGGTTTTCAAGACCGGCCATGACGATCCGCAAGCTCCTCATTGCCAATCGCGGCGAGATCGCGGTGCGCATCATTCGCGCGGCGCGCGAGCTCGGCATTGCGACCGTGCAGGCCCACAGCAACGCCGACAAGGAGTCGCTTGCCGTGCAGCTTGCCGACGAGAGCGTCGATATCGGGCCGCCGCAGGCGTCGAAGTCCTATCTCAATCGCGAGGCCATCCTTGCTGCGGCCAAGTCGACCTGCGCCGACGCCATCCATCCGGGCTATGGATTTCTTGCCGAAAACGCCGACTTTGCCGCAGCTGTCGAAGCCGCGGGCCTCGTCTTCGTGGGACCGACCGCCCAGTCCATCCGCCTGATGGGAGACAAGGTCGCCGCCCGCGAAGCCGCGGCCACAGCGGGCGTCCCCACGGTGCCGGGCAGCAACGGCCGATTGGAATCACCGGAGGCGGCCTTCGACCTTGTGAAAACCACCGGCTTTCCCGTCATGATCAAGGCTGCCGCCGGCGGCGGCGGCCGCGGCATCCGCATCGCGCGCTCGGCCGAGGAGTTTCATCATCTGATGCCGCAGGCCCAGGCCGAGGCGCTGGCGGCCTTCGGCGACGGCGGGCTCTATGTCGAGAAGCTGATCGAGGGCGCTCGGCACATCGAGGTCCAGGTGCTGGGCGATGGACGGGATGTCATTCACTGCTTCGAGCGCGAGTGTTCGCTGCAGCGCCGCCGGCAGAAAGTCTGGGAAGAAGCCCCCTCGCTTTCGCTGACATCGGCCATTCGCGAAAAGCTCTGTCTCTCCGCCGTCGCGCTCGCCAAGGCGGTGCACTACCGCGGCGCCGGCACGCTCGAATATCTCTACGACGACCGCAGCCACGAATTCTACTTTCTCGAGATGAACACCCGCATCCAGGTCGAGCATCCCGTCACCGAGATGGTCACCGGCATCGACCTGGTGCGCGAGATGATCCGGATCGCCAGCGGCGAACCGCTGCGCGTCCGGCAGGATCAGGTGCGCGTTACCGGCCATGCGATCGAGGTCCGCATCAACGCCGAGGATCCCTCGAAAGGTTTCGCGCCGAACCCGGGCACCGTCACCTCACTCACCGTGCCCGGCGGCAACGGCGTGCGTTTCGATAGCATGCTCTATGCCGGCTACACCGTGCCGCCGTTCTACGACAGCCTGCTCGGCAAGCTGATCGTCCATGACGAGGATCGCACCAGCGCGATCCGGCGACTCGACCGCGCCCTCGGCGAGCTGGACGTCGAGGGGCTGGCGACGACCAAGCCTCTACACCAGGCGCTCGCCCGCGATCCCGACGTGCAGGCCGGGCGCTTTCATACCGCCTGGCTCGAGCCATGGCTGGCCACGCATGCCGCGAGCCTTGCCGCAGCGTCGGCCGCGCCACCCCCCGCAAAAGAAACCGCTCCCTCAGCAACAGGAGGCCAGTGACCCCATGCAAACCCGATTTTCCTTCGGTGGCGATGAGCACATCTTCGCCGAGGTCGATGAAGCCATGTCGCTCGAGGCGTTCTTCAAGAGCCTCTTCATCACCAACGCGGTGCGCGACGCCAGGATCAAGGGCGTCGCCGAGATCTGCCCGGCCAATGCCTCGTATCAGGTGAAGTTCGATCCCGATGTGATCAAGCCCGATGACATGCTGGCCGAGCTGAAGCGGCTGGATACGGCGGCCGGAAAATCCGAGCCGGTGATCCAGACCCGGATCATCGAAATTCCCGTGTTGTACAACGATCCCTGGACCCACGAGACGCTGATGCGCTTCCGCGAGCGCCATCAGGATCCGAACGGCACCGATCTCGAATACGCCGCCCGCATCAACAATCTCGATGGCGTCGACGCCTTCATCGAAGCGCATTCGAGCGCGCCGTGGTTCGTCTCGATGGTCGGCTTCGTCGCCGGCCTGCCCTTCCTTTACCAGATGGTCGAGCGCCAGCGGCAGCTTCAGGCGCCGAAATATCTGCGCCCGCGCACCGATACGCCCAAGCTCACGGTCGGCCATGGCGGCTGCTTCAGCTG
>NZ_JBAURI010000983.1:0-2013 GCF_049581145.1 Bradyrhizobium sp. | reverse complement strand
CTGGTCAACAGTTCGTGGGGAGGCGACCCGCTAGGATTGACGAGGCGGCGCTGCAAGCGTTTGTTACGCCCTGATCGACCGGCCAAACGGCGCCGCGCGACCTGTTCCGGCCCGGCTTCGGGCGGCTTCAATTGGGGAGGGGTGATGAAACTCGCGCGATACGGCAGGGCGGGCAAGGAGAAACCGGCGCTCGTCGACCGGGCCGGAAAGCTCAGAGACCTCAGCGAGGTGGTGGCGGACATCGACGCTGACACGCTTGCGCCGCGCGTGCTCGCACGTTTGGCCAAACTCAAGCCCGAATCCCTGCCCGCGGTGCGCGGCGTGCCGAGAATCGGACCGTGCCTGCGGCGGGTCGGCAATTTCATCGCCGTCGGCCTCAATTATGCCGACCACGCCGCCGAATCGGGCATGCCGGTTCCCAAGGAGCCGGTGCTGTTCACCAAGGCCCCCAACTGCGTCGTCGGACCGAACGACGACGTCGTGATCCCGAAAGGCTCGATGAAGACGGATTGGGAGGTTGAACTCGCGATCGTGATCGGCTCCCGCGCAAGTTATGTGAGCGAAGCCCAGGCGCTTTCCCATGTCGCCGGCTATTGCATCTGCAACGACGTGTCGGAGCGCGAATTCCAGCTTGAGCGGTCCGGGCAGTGGGTGAAGGGCAAGAGCGCTCCGACTTTCGGCCCGCTCGGGCCGTGGCTCGTGACGCCGGATGAGATCGAGAACGTTCAGGCGCTCAACATGTGGCTCGACGTTAACGGCGAGCGGATGCAGACCGGTTCGACCGCGACGATGATCTTCGGCGTCAAGACGCTCGTCTCCTATATTTCGCAGTTCATCGCTCTCGAACCCGGCGATGTCATCACCACCGGCACGCCGCCCGGTGTCGGTCAAGGCAAGAAGCCGCCGCGGTTCTTGAAGGCCGGCGACACGATGGCGCTCGGGATCGATGGGCTCGGACGGCAGGCCCAGCGCGTCATAGCGTGGAAGGCCGATTGAGCTAAAGGCCCGATGAAGCGCCTGTGGTCGTGGGCGGGCGTCGTCTTCGCCGCCCTCTATGGACTGGCGTTCCTAGCGCTCTATGTCGACTATGTGAGGCGCTCGGGGACTTGGTTCGCCGACCTCCCGCTCACGCTCGCCGCCCTGCCCTTCACGCTCACCATGCGGGCGCTGAATGGCGGGTCTTACGCATTCGGCGGCGACATGAGCGGGAGGGTCGCCGCCGCGGGCGTCTTTGGCGCCGCGCTTGCCTATCTCGCGGGCCTCATTGTCGAAAGCGTCATTCGCGCGATCGTGCGATTGGCCTTAAGAATTCGGGCCGCGGGGCCTTGACGGCGCCCATCACCGTTATCCCTTAGGAACGCACGTCGTCTTGATGAACGCGCCCGGCGGGAGGCTCTGAAACTGCGTCGGCGCGCTCTACTGAGGCGCCGCGGGCGCGTAGGTCAGATTGAGAAGCTTCCAGTCGTCGTCCACCTTGCCGAGCACCCTCGTCCAGAAGCCCTTCGACTCCCTTGCGCCCGAGGCCGGTTTGAAGGTGATGCCGCCCGTGCACAACGCCACGTCGCCGATCATGCGCGCGCTGGCGACGGTGAAGACGTCCTTGTCGCCGGGCTTCATGAAAGACGCATAGAACTTGACCAGCGCGTCGTGTCCGGCAAGGAATCCGTAGGGTGAGACGAGCTCGCCATCGGGAGCGAAGACCGCCGCCATTTTGCCGGGATCACCGCTCGCGCCAGCGGCGCCGTAGGCGCTGATTGCCGCATTGCAGATAGCCGCCGCATCGTCCGCGGCATGAGCCGGCCCGCAAAGCATGAGGCCGGCGCCGATCAAGCACGACGAAAACAACAGATTTCGGTGAAGCATTGTTCCCTCCAGTTTGAATAACGCCTGTTCGCGTTGCTTTAGGGGGCGAATCGTCGTCTTGATGAACGCGCCCGGCGGGAGGCTCTGAAACTGCGTCGGCGCGCTCTACTGAGGCGCCGCGGGCGCGTAGGTCAGATTGAGAAGCTTCCA
>NZ_JBAURI010000982.1:0-1527 GCF_049581145.1 Bradyrhizobium sp. | reverse complement strand
ATCCACCGGTTGTTGGGTCGTAGAGAGGAGCGTGCAGATCGTTCTTACCCAGGAACCAACGGAAAACGCGACGGGCTTCTTCAAGCCATCGTTCATCATTATTGAGCCTGTATACCTCAAGACAAGCAGAGATCATGGCGCATGCTTCGACAGGTTGCTGATCGAAGCGCGCCTTCTCCGCGCCCTCGGCGAACGAGCCGTTGGAGCCGATGGGGACGAATATCTCTGGATCGCCGCAATGTTGAGCAGCTGCGAGCCATTCGAGCGACTCAATTCCTGCAGCGATCATTCTCTTGTTATTGCTGCGCCATCCGGCAAGAATGAGCGCTTGCGAGAGTCTTGCATTCGAGTAAGTAAGACTCTTCTCGAACCAATGCCATCCGTCGGAGTGACTGCGTTCGTAGATGTCCAGCAGGCGATTCGCGAGTGTGTTTCGTACGACCTGAATGGCTCTGTCGCCGGGGAACCAATCCAGATAGGCCTGCATGCCGAGAACACAAAATGCCCAGGCGCGCGGACTCGTAAACTTCAAGACCGCAGGCACCGCGGCCTCAAAAAGCCTTCCGGCCGCTCCGCGCAATCCGGCATTCCGAGAATGACCAAGCACCGTTCCCAAAGCCCACAGGGCGCGGCCATGGCTATCTTCCGAGCCGACCTTTTCAAGCCAATTGCGGTCGTAGCCAAGGAAGTTTCTGAACCTACCGGTTTCGGCATGAAAGGCGAGCCAGAGAAAGGCGAGATACCGGCGAGAGAGATTGAGATGCTCCTCGCGGGATTCGATCCCCAATCTTATGTCCAGAAGAGTGGTCACGATAAGCGCACGTGCATTGTCATCCGTCGTGTATCCTTCGCGAGTATTGGGCACACAGAAGATTGCGTGCTGCAATATCCCCGTGCTGTCGGTCATAGTCGAGAGATGGCGGGTGCTCAGCGTCGGCAAGCGATCAATCAGCCCGATGGATTCCATAGCATCATCGTCGGGTTGAGCGGCCTTGGGCTTTAACGTGCGCTCGAAGCGCGCCCGCTGAAACGTTGCCATATAGGCCTTTGCGGTCCTCGGCCACGTTGTTCCTCGTGAATACAGAAATGCTCTTTTGCGCATCGCGTGGCGCTCCGCCTCATTTCCGAGCAGCGCAAGAACTGATTCCGCAATCGCATCGGGACTGTCAAACGGAACAATGATTCCTCTTTTGTCGGCGAGTAGCTCCCTGGCATGCCAATACGGAGTGGAAATAATTGCCTTGCCTGCTCCAAGTGCGATGGCCAGCGTACCGGAAACAACCTGGGCTTCCTGCCGATAGGGCGTAATGTAGATATCGGCGGCGCCCACGTGCTCTATAAGTTCTTCTGTACTCACGAAGCGGTTATTCAGAATCAGATTTGAAGAGACGCCAAGTTGCTCGGCCAGTGCTTGTAACTCTTCTCGGTAGCGCTCACCTTCGCGGCGCCGAATATGCGGATGCGTAACTCCAGAGACGATGTAGACCACATTGGGGTGAATCTTCAAAATTGCGGGCAGCGCACGGA
>NZ_JBAURI010000981.1:0-16848 GCF_049581145.1 Bradyrhizobium sp. | reverse complement strand
GCTGCGCGGCGCCGGTCTCCTCGATGAAACCCATGCCGCCATGAACCTGCACGCCGAGATAGGCGACGTCGTTGCCGATGTCTGTGGAGAAGGCCTTCGCGATCGGCGTCAGCAGCGCGCCGCGGGCGGCCGCGTCCGCGCGCACCTTCGGATCCGTGGCACGTGCGGCAACATCGAGCGCCACCGCGGTCGCGTAGCAGATGGTGCGGGCCGCAGCCGTCAGCGCCCGCATCTGCAGCAGCATCCGCCTGACGTCGGGATGGACGAAGATCGGGTCGGAGCCATCGCCTGTCTTGCCGACGGCGCGGCCCTGCCGGCGCTCCTGCGCGTAGGCCAGCGCCTGCTGATAGGCGCGGTCGGCGACGCCGACGCCTTCGAGGCCGACGCCGAGCCGCGCCTGGTTCATCATCGTGAACATGCATTGCATGCCGCGGTTTTCCTCGCCGATCAGATAGCCGATCGCGCCGCCGCGGTCGCCCATCGTCATGGTGCAGGTCGGCGAGGCATGCATGCCGAGCTTGTGCTCGATGCCGCTGGCAAAGATGTCGTTGCGTTCGCCGAGCGAGCCGTCGGCATTGACCAGGAATTTCGGGATCAGGAACAGCGAAATGCCCCTAGTGCCCGCGGGCGCATCGGGCAGTCGCGCCAGCACGAAATGCACGATGTTGTCGGTCATGTCGTGGTCGCCATAGGTGATGAAGATCTTCGTGCCCTTGATGCGATAGCTGCCGTCGGGTGCGCGCTCGGCGCGACTGCGCAGCGCGCCGACATCGGAGCCGGCCTGCGGCTCGGTGAGCTGCATGGTGCCGGTCCATTCGCCGGAGACGAGCTTTTCGAGATAGATCCGCTTCAATTCGTCGCTGCCATGGGCGTCGAGCGCCTCGATCGCGGAGAGCGTGAGCAGCGGGCAGAGCCCGAAGGCGACGTTCGACGCGCTCCAGATCTCGGTGCAGGCCGCGTTGATCGCAAGCGGCAGGCCCTGGCCGCCGAACGCTTCCGAACCCGAGACCGCGTTCCAGCCTGCCGCCGTCCATTGCCGGTAGGCGTCGGGCCAGCCGGGCGCGGTGGTCACCTTGCCGGCATCGAGCCTGACGCCGTGCTGGTCGCCGACCCGGTTGAGCGGCGCCAGCACGTCCGAGGCGAATCTGCCGGCTTCCTCCAGCACCGCCGTGGTGATGTCGGCATCGAAATCGCCGTAATGGCCGGCCTCGACCGCAGCCTTGAGGCCCGCGCCATGGTTGAGCGCAAGCAGCATGTCGTTGATCGGCGCGCGGTAGGTCATGGCAGGGCCTCGTTTCAGGGGGCTGCGGGGAGCCGGCTGCCGTATTCCCACGAAAGCCGCGTTCTCTCAACTCCCGGATGGCTGCAAGGGAGTGGGCGAAGCGGCAGAAATTCCTGAGCCCGGATCGCCTCTTCCGCGTTTCATGCGGGGAGACATTGCCGCCTCTCGCCTGTTGAAATGACGGAGCGGTCTCTATAGACCGGCTGGGCCGGACGGGAATCTGCGGTATCTTGTGCTGCCGCCGTTTGCCTGGGAACGGCCAGTTGGGGCGTAGCCAAGCGGTAAGGCAGCGGATTTTGATTCCGCCATTCGGAGGTTCGATCCCTCCCGCCCCAGCCAAGATCTAATACGCTGAATTCTCTGCAGAAACAGCTTTGTTCTCGTGCGGGTTTCCGGGCGCATTTGGAAATCCGCACGCCGTTTTGAAATTCTGTGCTGCTTTCGAGACTCAGGCGAGGTAACGTGTTCGATTGATATATTTTCACGGTGTGGATACGCGCCGTGCCGCGATCGGGCGTCGTGAAGACTTGGAATACGGGCGGCCCACGCGAGGAAGATGGGCGGCCTTTGTGCGAGACCGAAAACAATTCTATGAAAGTTCGTCGTCTCGGTTTGTTCGGTGCGGATTGCGTCGGTTCGATCAGCCCGACGGTCTTGGCCGAGATCCCGGTCTTCGCGGCGAAGAGCGTATGCCGACAGGCTGATATCGGGGACTTCGCAACGTAGGTCTATTGGACGAGAAGCCGGCTGCTCCGGCATCGGCTTGGCTGGAACGCCGGAGCATGAGGGCCAGCAAAACTTTCAGCGTTGAGCGTGCTGTTTCAGTTTGGCGACCAGGGTATCGCCGAACTCCGGTGCCGACATCGGCTGCTGCCCGGTGATCAGCTCGCGATCGACCACCACGTTGCTGTGCCAGTTGGCGATGCTCTCGACGCGGGCGCCGGCCTCGGCGAGTGCGTTCACCGGGTAGAACTGGACGTTTCCGCCCAGACCGTTCGGGCCTTCCAGCGCTTGCTCTTCACCGGTCGAGAAGATGGTCACGCGGTAGCCGGCGTACGGCCAGCCCTTCGTCAGACCGTTCGCCTTGCCGTCGCCCGCGATCATCGAGGCGATGAACGCGTCCGGATCGGGAAGCGCCGACAGCAGCGCGATCGGTCCATGACAGATGATGCCGGTCGGACGACCGGACTCATGGAAGCTGGTCAGGATCTTGCCGAGGTTCTTGTCCTTGAGCAGGTCGACCATCGGCGCGTGCCCGCCGGGGATGAACAGGCCTACGTATCCGTTGGTGCCCTCCGCGACCACGGAAGCCAGCGTCTTCGGATGCTTGAGCTGCTCGAGACCCTCGGCGTACTTCACCGCCGCGGCCCGAGCGGCGTCGTCGCCGCCGAAGAACATCGCGTTGTTGGATTTGACGTCCATCGCCGGCAGGTCGCCCTTCGGATTGGCGATCACCGGCTCATAGCCGGCCTCGACCAGCTTGCGGTAGGGGACCACAAACTCGTTCAGATAGTAGCCGGTCTTGTAGATCTTGCCGTCCTTCAGATCGAGCGCGTTGGCGCTCGACATCACGACGAGGACTTTGCCTTTGGATTGCGCGGAAGTGGTCATTGGAGTCACCATTGCTGGGGCGAGCGCAAGGGCGCCGCCGAGTTTGCGGAAAAACATTTCAGTTGAAGGGAAGCCGCCTTTAAGGGACGGACGCCCGGTTTGATGGGTGAAGCCCGTCAGGCCACGTGGTAGCGCGGAGCGGGTTTCGAGTTACGGAACTTCGGGGACAGGTCGCGCCGCTCCTGCTCCCATCGGGTCCATGCCTCGCCCTCGTGAAGGCCAGGGATGGTCACCGTCTCACCGGCATCGAGGCCGGCCAACGCCGCATCGACAAGGTCCTCGGCTCGCATGGTGATTTCGGAGGACTTCTGCGGCGCATAGCCGGCGATGTCCCAAAATTCCGTGGCGGTGGCGCCCGGCAGCACTGTCTGAACGCGGACGCCCTTTTCGGCCAGATCCTTCTGCAGCGAATGGCCGAAGCTCAGCACGTAGGACTTCGACGCGCTGTAGACGCCGTTCAGGGCTTCCGCCGCGATCCCGACCACCGACGAGATGTTGATGATCGTGCCGGCGCCGCGTGAAACGAAGGCCGGGGCGGCGGCATACGTCAAGCGGGTAAGGGCGGTGATGTTGAGGTCGATCATCGCCTCCATCTTGTCGACGTTGGCTTGCAGGATCGAAGCGACCGAGCCGACGCCGGCGTTGTTCACCAGCATGGTGATGCTCGGATCTTCGCGAAGGACCGCCTCGACCTTGGCCAAGGCGGCCTTATCGTTCAGGTCGGCTTGGAGCGCCGTGACTTGGCGACCGGTCTCGAGCCGCAATCGGCTGGCTATCGAATCGAGACGATCTTTGTTGCGCGCGACCAGGATCAGGTCATAGCCGCGCCTGGCGAGCCGATCGGCGTAGATGGCGCCGATGCCGGAAGATGCCCCTGTGACGAGGGCGCCTCCTTTGGGGGACTGATTGCTCATGGTGTTCTCCGTCCTTGGCGCTCGAGATTGAGCGTGCAGACAGAAAGTACGGTTGCATCATCAAGTCTCAAATGTCATATAAACGGATATTTAGGACACTGGACATCCACCATGCGCGACATCGCTTTCCTTGTTTACCCCGGGTATTCGCTGATGGCGCTTGCCGTCACGGCAGGCTTCGAAGTCGCGAATTCGATGGTCGATCCAAAGCCTTACGACCTCCACTTCGTCTCCGAGAACGGTGGCCCGGTCAAGACATCGGCCGGGATGACGCTTCAGACGGAGATGTTCACGGAAAAGCCGTTCGATACGCTCGTCGTCGGCGGTGCAACCTATCCGGAGCCATCTACGCCGGGTCTGATCGCCTTTGTGCGCGACGCTCCAAAACGCCACCGACGCATAGCGTCGGTATGCACCGGTGCCTTCGTGCTGGCCGAGGCCGGACTTCTGAACGGGCGGCGCGCCACCACGCACTGGCTGCACGCACGAGACCTGCAGCGAAATTACCCGTTGATGAAGATGGAGGAGGACCGCATCTTCATCAACGACGGTCCGATCTGGACCTCAGCCGGCATGACCGCCGGCGTCGACCTCGGGCTGGCGCTCATTGAGAACGACCTCGGTCCTGAACTTGCAAAGGCGGTGGCGCGCAAGCTCGTCGTCTATCATCGCCGCGGCGGCGGCCAATCGCAATTTTCCACGCTGCTCGAACTGTCTCCGAAGTCGGACCGCATTCAGGCAGCGCTTGCCTATGCGCGGGACAATCTTCACAAGCCCCTGACCGTCCCCGACTTGGCCGAGGCAGCTCGTCTCAGCCCGCGGCAGTTCAGCAGGGCATTTCACGCCGAGACGGGTCAGTCTCCGGCCAAGGCAATCGAAAATCTTCGGGTCGAGGGCGCGCGCAACCTCATGGAGCAGAGCCGCCACTCGATCGATGAGGTGGCTCGCCAAACCGGGTTTAGCGACCGCGATCACATGCGGCGTGCATTCTTGCGGGCCTTCGGCCAGCCGCCGCAAGTGCTCAGGCGCAATGCGCGGCTGGAATCGATCGACATCCATAACGAGGCTGACGAACACGAGAGTGTAGATTAGGCTCGCAAAAATCTGCTGCAATCCGCCTAACGATATCTGACGAAACGATTCTTCGAAGAGCAGGCGTTCAACATCTTTGCGATATCCACTTGTGAGGCTATCGACGTCCTCTCAAACACACGGATATGCCTCGCCAATGTTCTAGATCAACGAAGCGCGGCTGTTGCTTCGTCAAAGGTTGAAACATCCCCGCGAACACTGGCCACCAAGATTGCTCCCTCCAGAGTCGCCAATACTGCAACCGCGCGCGTCCGCTTCAGCCCACCCGCGACTAGGCTGTTGATCGCGAGATCGAAGAAGCGTTTTACTTCGGCAACGACTTCCGGCGAGAGATCGCTCAGGGTTACGCCGAGCGCACCGCACAGGCACATGCGCGTGCCATCAGTCAGCGCTTCCCGGAACACATTGCGCCAAGCTTGCACGACATCGGTGCCGGACTTGATCTGCTCGTCGACCGCTTTCGCTATGCGCTCGTTGTATCGACGGGTGACCGCCGCAGCGAGGGCATCCTTGGACGAGAAGTGATAGTGCACGCTGGCGCCCTTTACTCCTACCTCGGCGGCGACGGTCCGGAAGCTGAAGCCGTGATAGCCCGCCTCGCGGATTCGCCGTTCGGTCACATCTAGGATCGCCTCGACGGTGTCTGACATCCCGACTCTCCATCATAAAATCACTTACCTGTCGTTAGATAAGTCTTGCGGGGCCGCCGAGCAAGTGCTAGATGGCCTTACCTAACGTTAGATAGGGAGCTTAATATGACACGGTTCCAAGGCAAGGTAGTTGCGGTAACGGGCGGCGGATCAGGTATCGGTAAGGAAGCCGCTGCCCGGTTCATCGCTGAGGGCGCGCGAGTGGTCATCAACGGTCGCGACGCGGCGAAGCTTGAGGCGGCGGCTCGCGAAATCGATCCGACCGGTGAGAAGGTCATCATTTCGGCCGGCGACATCGCCATCCCTGCTACGGGCGCCGCACTTGTCGATACGGCGGTCTCGAAGTTCGGCGGCCTGGATGTGCTGGTCAACAATGCCGGCGTGTTCAATCCGAAGTCGTTCCTCGAACTGACCGAGGCCGACTACGATTGGTATTTGGACACGATCCTGAAAGGCAAGTTCTTCACCGCCCAAGCGGCAGCCAAGGCGATGAAGGCCAAGGGTGGTGCGATAGTCCAGACCGGCTCGATGTGGGCGATCCAAGCGATCGGCGCGACCCCTTCCGCCGCCTATTCCGCTGCCAATGCGGGCGTCCACGCGATGGTGCGCAATCTCGCGATTGAGCTAGCTCAATACAAAATTCGCATCAACGCCGTGGCCCCTGCCGTGGTCGAGACGCCGGTCTACAACACCTTCATGACTGATGAGCAGGTCAAGGAGACGCTGCCCACCTTCAACGCCTTCCATCCGATCGGCCGCAACGGCCAGCCGCGTGACGTCGCCGAGGCCATACTCTTCCTCGCCTCCGAGCAGGCTTCCTGGATCACTGGCGCGGTGCTTCCGGTCGATGGCGGCGTGACCGCCGGCCGCCAATAAGAAAGGAAAAGAAATTATGTCAATCGTGAATGGAATCGACGTGCCGGCATTGCGGGAGACCATTTCCGCCATTGCAGCCGATCCGGCAAAAGGTCTGGTGAGTTTCAACGTTCTGACGTCTTGGGCTGGCCAAACGCGATCCGAGTCCCGTGTAAAGCCCCTGCATCTCGGGGGAACAGCCTACGACCGTGACTTTGTCATCGCGGCCGATGAACCTGCGCAACTGTTGGGAAAGAACTCGGCGCCAAATCCTCAGGAATTGTTGATGGCAGCTCTGAATGCCTGCATGCTGGTCGGGTACGTGACCGCCGCCGCTGCCGCCAACGTGACCCTGACGAAACTCGAGATCGAAACGACCGGCGAATTGGATCTGCGTGGCTTCCTAAATATCGACCCCCGGGTAAAGCCTGGATACGATGCGCTCTACTACATAGTGCGCATCAGCGGGGATGGAACCCTCGAGCAATTTGAGGCCATACATCAATCGGTTATTCGACTTTCACCAAATCGCTTCAACATCGCCATGCCCGTACGGCTCGAGGCGAAACTAGTCGTAGAATCGTAGCGAGGCGTATGAACGGCCATGGCGCGCCCAAGGAAGAGATCGCAGAAGCGCTGGGCGCAGCCGTGGCGCCGAATGCCGGCGCGGCGCTTACCTACACGGCGCGCGTTTTCGACCCGATCGATATGTCGCCATCGGCGTAAGGCCTACGCGCCGACGGCGAGTGCGTGCGGGATGCACCCCCCTTCATCCCGCACGCACTGATTTCAGTTCGAGGTGCACCTTGATGAATACCCAAGTTGCCATCGTTGGAGGCGGTCTCGCCGGCCTCGTCGCGGCACGTCGGCTGCACGAGGCGGGCGTCGATTTCCAACTCTTTGAAGCACGCGATCGCTTGGGTGGGCGCATCTTAAGCGCAGACGCACGCGGCTAGCCGCGCCGAGCGGAAGCGCGAAGCGGCGGTTTCGCCGTTGCACTGCGCCGCCCGTCTTCCAGATCAGCCACGTTGAACCCGATAGCGCGTACCCGGCCACGAGGGCGCAGCCGGTCAGAACGCTGAACGGGCTAAGCCAATCCAGCCAACCCCCGACATAAGCTCCGCTCGACACCCGGATGCCCTGCGTGATCGCGCCGACGATGATGCCTTGGCTTGCGGGCAGCTACGATCGATCCAGACGCGAAGGCGATATCCCAAACTCTGCGATGCCGTGTCTCGCGCCACCGGAACTCAAACGCTACGCCGCGAAAGATGAGTCCCAGAAGCATGGCGATCATCAGTGGGTACTCCATGATGTCACCCTCTTGTTTGTGTTTCGATCACGGCCGGCGCAGGCGTGATGCCAGCAGCCCGTAACGGTACCTGCGGCGGTTCTGCTTCATGAGCTTGGGGCGGCGTAGCCATTAAGCGAAGCAAGTAGAAAATGCCTGCTCCGAACACGACGAAATAGATGACGATGAGCGCCAGCAAAGATGTCGCGACTGCCGGTGCCGCGATCGGTGAATGCGAATCGGCAGTGAGCAGCAGTCCACAAATCGTGAAGGGTTGACGTCCTACCTCAGTCGTTACCCAGCCAGCGATGACGGCGACAAGGCCGGCGGGTCCCAAAAGGATCGCTATGCGGTGAAGCCAACGCCATTCGAACAGACGGCCGCGCAACCGCGCGCAGCCAACGTGCACAGGCCGCCCAACATTGCAAGCCCAAGGCCGACCATGATGCGGAACGACCAGAATATGACAGGACTTGGAGGCCATTGATCGCGGGGAAAATCTTCCAGGCCGGGGAGCGCTGCGTCGGGATCGTGCCGAGGGATCAACGAGCCCAGTTTCGGAATCGCTAGCTTGTAGTGAACTTCCGCGTCGGTGTTGCTCGGCAGGCCGAATAGAATGAGCGGCGCACCATTCGGGCTACGCTCGAAGTCGCCTTCCATCGCCAGGACTTTGGCGGGCTGGTATTTGAGAGTGTTCAACCCCTGTGTGTCACCCGCCAGAATTTGAAGCGGAGCGACAAATGCGATCATCCCGGTCGCCATGGAAAAGGCCTTCCGTGCTCCAAATTGCCGCGATTTTTCAGCAAGTGCCATGCGTTGACTGCACTAACGACAAGCGCGGTCGTGAGGAAGGTACCGAGCACCGTGTGAACAAGGCGGTAGGGAAAGCTCGGGTTGAAGATAATCGGCCGCCAGGAGCCGGCAGGCACAAACTGACCTTGTTGGTTGACGGCGAAGCCGCTCGGCGTGTGCATCCAGCTATTGGCGCTGATGATCCACGTCGCCGAAAGCAATGTCCCCAAGGCCACCATGCAGGTGGCAAAAAAAGAACCCCTTTGCCGACTTATTTGATGCCGAACAGCATGACACCGAGGAAGCCGGCTTCGAGAAAAAATGCCGTCATCACTTCGTACGCCATGAGCGGTCCGATTATTGGACCTGCCTTGGCGGAAAAGACGCTCCGGTTCGTGCCGAATTCATCGGACAACACAAGGCCGGACACGACGCCCATACCGAACACGACCGCGAAGATCTTCAGCCAGCAGCTGTACAGGTTTGCGTAGATACCGCTTCCGGTCCGCATCCACAGCGCTTCCAGCACGACCAGATAACTTGCGAGACCGATCGAGAACGAGGGAAATATGAAGTGAAATGAGACGGTGAATGCGAACTGGGCTCTCGCAAGCGTCAAAGCGTCCATTGTCCGTCCATTCCCTCATCTACCAGTTCGAGCAAACGGGAGCCGCTCCACGGTGGTTGGTCGGGGGCCGATTGATGAAGGTGACGCGGAGCCCCACGCGCTCGCAGCGAACGATTGCGATCACCGGGAACGATAGGGGCAGCTGGACTGACCGAAAATGCCGAATAAGCGACGATTTAGGCCGTCCGAATAGTCTGTCCTAAATTGTCGGATATTCGACATTCGCGTCTCGGATGACGCGCAGTAGCTTGAACCGCGAAACAGCGAATGCCCAGCCGCTGGCGGGTCTTCGAACCGCTCAAGCCAGTGGTCGCCGGAGAGACGAACGTGTCGAATACCGCCTCACTATCCTCACGAATGAACGGCCGAACCTTCCGAAGGTGGGCACTGTATGCAGCCGGGGCGACCGTGGTCGGATTGATTGGATTCGCCGCGCTCGCTTGGCGTCCGGCAATCCCAGAAGTCGCCACGCCACTTCCTTCGAGCTTCAGCCCGGATGTGGTCGCGCGCGGGGCGATGCTGGCCTCGATAGGATATTGCTCCACCTGCCACAGCGTTGAAGGCGGCCAGCCCTATGGCGGCGGCTACGCCATGAGGAGCCCATTCGGCACGCTCTACTCGACAAATATCTCGCCGGACCGGGAGACCGGCATTGGGGCGTGGTCGAAGGAGGCCTTCCGGCGGGCCATGCACGAAGGCGTCGCCAGGGACGGCTCCCATCTATTTCCGGGTTTTCCGTACGATCACTTCACCAAGATCAGCGATGATGATGTCGACGCCATCTACGCTTTCATGATGACGCGACCGGCCGTCCACGCGCCGGCTCACCCGAATGAACTGCTGTTCCCGCTGGGAATCCGGGCGTTGCAGGCCGGTTGGAAGCTGCTGTTCTTTAGGTCAGGAAGGTTTGAGCCGTCAGCGGATCACGACGCCCAGTGGAATCGGGGCGCGTATATCGCCGAAGCATTGAGCCACTGCTCGGCTTGCCATACGCCGCGCAATCCGCTTGGCGCGGAACGGGGCGGCGCTTCACGCTACACGGGTGCGTCGGTCGACGGCTGGTTTGCGCCGCCACTCACTGCCGCGAATCCATCGCCAGTGCCTTGGACGTCCGACGAACTCCACGCCTACCTGTTCCAGGGGCTCAGCCGCTTTCACGGCACCCCCTCCGGTCCGATGTCGCCGGCTGCGCATGGGCTGGTCGCCCTGTCGGCGGCAGATCGGGACGCGCTCGTGCGCTATGTCGCTTCACTCAGCGGCGGTGATGCACGACCTCAAGCCGTTGCGACGGCCACGAGCGAGGCCCTGCGGATCGATGCGACCAGCACTGGTCGTCAGCTCGATCCCGATGGCCGGCTATATGTCGCCGCTTGTGCATCCTGCCATTACAACGGTTCGGCCGGCATCAACCCGAACCGCCCCGATCTTGCGTTGAACAGCGCCGCTCATCTTGCCGATCCAGCTAACCTGATCTGCGTGATCCTGTTTGGGATTGACGCAACGGAAGGTGCACCCGGGCTGGTGATGCCTGCGTTCGGTACGGGCTTCAGCGATGCCGAAGTTGCTCGGATCGCCGCCTACCTTCGCCGCACCCGTACCAACGAGCCGCCGTGGCCGCACCTCGAGAAGACCGTCGGTGAAATCCGTGCACAGGGAAAAGGAGTAGGCTGACATGGCCACAAATTTTCGGATCAACGGACGTTCCGCCAGCGTCGCGGAAGAAACCGATACGCCGCTGCTCTGGGTCATCCGCGACGAGATCGGTCTGAAGGGCACGAAGTTCGGCTGCGGAATAGGCATGTGCGGGGCTTGCACGGTCCATGTCGGCGGCCGACCGACACGCTCCTGCATTACTCCGCTCCGCGCCGTCCACGGCGCGGAGATCACGACGATCGAGGGGCTGCATCCCGACGGCGATCATCCGGTTCAGCAAGCATGGCGCGATTTGCAGGTGCCGCAATGCGGCTATTGCCAATCGGGGCAAATCATGCAGGCCGTGGCTCTCCTGCGGGATTTTCCGGCGCCGACGGATGCCGACATCGACGCGGTGATGTCGGGCAACCTTTGCCGCTGCATGACCTATCCCCGGATCCGCGCTGCGATCAAGGCAGCCGCTGCCATGTCCGTCGGGAAGGTGAACCATGAATAGGCCGCTGCGCCTCAGCCCTGAGTTGGCGCTCTCGCGCAGGAGTTTCCTCATTGCGAGCATTGCGGCGAGCGCCGTGTTCGGATTCGCGCCTCCGGCCAGGGCAGCCAATGTCCTGCCTCTTCCGGATCCTTTCAAGGATCCGGGCGGTCCCCTGTTCCAGCCGACCATCTGGTTCAGCATCGATACGAACGGCGTCATCTCGATCAATATCGCCAAAGCCGAGATGGGGCAACACATCGGAACAGCGCTCGCGCGCATTCTTGCCGAAGAGCTCGATGCGGACTGGAGCCAGGTACGGCTCGTGAGCGTAGATACCGACCCGAAGTGGGGGCCCATGATCACCGGCGGCAGCACCTCGGTCTGGTCCACGTACCCGATTTTCAGCCAAGCCGGGGCGGCGGGCCGCATGACCCTCATCGAGGAAGGCGCCAAGCTGCTTGGCGTCGGCCCGCAGGACTGCGTCGCCCGTCAGGGCCGCGTGGAGGCCGGAGATCGCTCGATCGGGTACGGCGAGATCGTACGCCGAGGCGACCTGTCCCGGCGCTTCAGCGCCGATGATCTCAAGAACCTGAAGATCAAGACTCCCGACAAGCGCACGCTGATCGGGAAGCCTACACGCGCGCTCGACATCCCGCCCAAGACCAAGGGCCAGGCGGTTTACGGCATCGACGCCGAGGTCGATGGCATGCTCTACGCGCGGCCGAAGCTGCCGCCGACGCGCTACGGCTCCAAGGTACTTTCGGTCGACGACACGGCCGCGCGCAAGGTGAAGGGCTATCTCCGCAGCATCGTGCTCGACGATCCGTCCGGCACCGTTCCGGGCTGGGTCATGGTGATCGCCGAGACCTATCCAGCGGCGGTCCGGGCCACCGATTTGGTGCAGGTCTCTTGGCAAAATGATGAGACCGCTCATGTCTCGGACAAGGATCTGCAGGCGCATGCCGCCGCGCTCATCGCTGATCCAGGGGCCGGCGCCGTCCTCGATACCGGGGGCGGAGACGTGGTCGCTGCTTTCAGCCAAGCCAAGTCGACCATCGAGGCGACCTACACCACCGCCGGCGTGCTCCACTTTCAACTCGAGCCGGTGAATGCCTTGGCGTTCGAGAGGGACGGCGTGATGGAGATCCACACCGGCAACCAGGCGCAGAGCTTCATCCTGCCGGTACTTTCCAAGGCTTTGGCGCTGCCGCCCGAGAAGATCGTCATGCGATCCTACCTTATCGGCGGCGGGTTTGGGCGCCGGCTGAACGGTGACTATAGTGTCCCCGCAGCGCTGGCCGCCAAGGCGCTGAGCCGGCCGGTGAAGATGATCCTGACCCGCGCAGACGATTCCGTGCTTGACTCGATCCGCTCGCCGACCGTGCAGACGCTGAGGATCGGTTTCGATGCCGACCAGAAGCCCGTGGCGATGGATCACGCGGCCGTTGCTGGCTGGCCGACCAAGGCGATGGTCCCAGTTGGGCTCGTCAAGGGAACGAACGGCGCGCTCTACGATCCGTTCTCGATCGCGGGTGCCGACCACTGGTACGATATGGGCGTGTCCCGCGTGCGCGCGATCAATAACGACCTGGCCCAGAAGAGCTTCCGTCCGGGTTGGCTCCGGGCGGTGGCGCCGGGCTGGACCAATTGGGCGCTCGAATCTTTCATCGACGAGGCCGCCCACGAGATCGGCCAGGATCCGCTCGAATTTCGTCTCGGCCGCTTTACCGGTCGCGGCATCAATGCCGGGTCCGCGCCGAATGCCGTTGGCGGGGCGCACCGCCAAGCGAACGTGCTGCGAAGGGTCGCGCAACGGGCCGGATGGGGCCGCCAACTGCCCGCCAACACCGGGGTGGGCCTCGCCAGCTCTTTCGGGCAGGAGCGCGAGATGCCGACCTGGTGCGCTTGCGCCGCGGAGGTCGAGGTTGACCGAAAGACGGGCGTCGTCTCCGTGCGCAAGCTTTGGCTCGACATCGATGCCGGCAGCATCATCGATCCGGACGGTGCGCGCGCCCAGGCCGAGGGCGCCATGCTCTGGGGCCTCAGTATGGCGCTCCATGAGGGAACGGACTTCGCCAACGGCAAGGTTCGCGACACCAATCTGGACACCTACACACCGGTGCGCATCAGCGATGTTCCCGAATTCGACATCGCTTTCGTCGAGAGCACCGAGGCGCCGATGGGCCTGGGAGAACCGCCGACCACGGTCATTGCACCGGCGATCGGAAACGCGATCTTCGCGGCCACGGGCCTCCGTCTTCGCCGTCTCCCGATAACGCCCGGCGATGTGCTCAACGCCGCTGCGCACACGTAGCCCTAACCAAGGAGAGATCCATGCCGACTTACGTGTGCGCCGTTCCAGCAAAATTGCTGAGCGACGAGCAGAAGAACCAGATTGCCGTTGCGATCAGCCATCGCCATGGCGAAGCGACGGGCGCTCCGTCCTTCTTCGTTCAAGTCGTCGTCGAAGAAACCGAGTCGGCCAGACGCTACCTGGGCGGTGAACCGGCCGACGACCACATCTGGATTCGCGGGGATATTCGCGCGGGTCGGCCCGAGGACGTACGCGGACGGCTGATGCTCAGCATCATGAGAGACGTCAGCGCCATCGCCAAAATTCGAGAGGAGTCGATATGGGTCTACCTGTGCAATCTGGAGCCGACGGACATGGTCGAATATGGCCACGTCTTGCCGCCGCCCGGCAAGGAACAAGAATGGTTTGAAAGCCTGCCTGCGCCCCTGCAGTCCTATCTGAAGGGGCTCGGTGCGAAGCAGGAGACGTTGCGTCTCTGAGCCATGGCGCCGGCCGATGCATCCTATGGTCGGGCCCCGCCGCCAAGTCTGAAAATGACGCATCGAGGTTTTTCAGTGACGACTGGCCGGCAGGACAGCCCGACACGCCGAACGGACGCGCCTCGTAGCACCGATTGTTAATCATACCCAGGAGTATCAAATGTCAGAATCTCACTACGATGCGTCACGCACCGGATTGCTGTTGGTGGATCCCTACAATGATTTCCTCTCGGACGGCGGAAAGATCTGGCCGATGGTGAAGGAGGTCGCGAACGAAGTCGGTCTTCTCGAACATCTCCGTTCGGTGGTCGCGGGTGCGAGAGCCGCCGGCGTCCGGATCTTCTTCGTTCCTCATCGCCGATGGGAACCGGGCGATTACGAGAGCTGGGATCATCCGAACCCAAGTCAGCAGCTGCTACAGCAACTGCAGCCGTTCGCCAACGGAACCTGGGGCGGAGAGTGGCACCCTGATTTCATCCCGCACGCTGATGACATCATCATCAAAGAGCACTGGGCGCAGAGCGGATTTGCCAATACCGATCTCGATTTTCAGCTTAAGCAGCACGGAATCACGCATGTCATCGCTGTAGGACTGCTTGCCAATACCTGCATCGAGTCCACTGGCCGCTTTGCCATGGAATTGGGGTATCACGTGACCCTGGTACGCGACGCGACGGCCGCATTCAGTCACGACCACATGCACGCGGCGCACGACCTGAATGGTCCGACGTTCGCTCACGCCATCCTGACGACACCGGATTTGTTGGCGGCGCTGGCTCCAGCTGAGCGTTAGGACCGGATCCAATCCCGATCACCGGCGCATGTCTTCGCATCGAAGATCGGGCCGAGGACGAAAAGCGATGCCAACCGTATAGGGAGCCTGAAAATGCCACTCGTTAGGATCGACGTCGACGTTGCAATACCTGCGGAAGTCCGACAGAAGCTCAGCGACATTGTCTACGACGCGATGACATCGATCGCGAAAGTCCCAGCCAACGACAAGTTCGTGATCGTCTCGACGCATGCGCCGGGTGACTTGGTCTACCCGAAAGAGGGCTACCTCGGCATCAACTACACATCGCAGATCGTGTTCATTCAGGTCACTTGGAATGCCGGTCGAACTGTCGACGTGAAGAAAGCGTTCTATCGCAGGATCGCAGACGACGTCCACGAAAAGACAGGGATCCGCAAGCAAGATGTCTGGATCAGTCTGGTGGACGTATCTCCGGAAAACTGGTCCTTCGGCAACGGCGAAATGCAGTACGCCCCCAAATGACTGGTTGCGGCAGCTCGAGCACTATGCGTCGAGAGGCCGAGGCTCAGGCCTGCCGCCCGGCTATTCCAGTCTGGAAAGGCTCTCGATGATCGACGATCTCTGCGTATGCACCGGCTCGCGACAAGCTGCGCATGCCATGACCGAGATTTACGATCAGGACCATTAGCCAACATCATCCGTCCTGACAGATAACCCTTCATTGGAGTATCACATGGCCAACCACAACCGCCTGACCGTCAAACAAGTAACGCCCGCTTATTGGCACGTCTCGATCAACAACCCACCAATCAATCTTTTCGATCCGGAGATGTTCGCGGAGTTCAACGTTCTGATGGACAAGATCGACGGCGACAAGGACATCAAGATCGTCGTTATCGAGAGCGCGAATCCGCAATATTTCATCGCGCACTTCGACATCGTTCGCGGCGAAACCATCCCCGACCAGCCGGGAGCCGCCGATTTCGGCGCTTGGCCCGGGTTCGTGACTCGCCTGGCGGAGTCTCGCGTCGTCAGTGTCGCGAAGCTTAGGGGACGAGCGCGAGGCCACGGCTCGGAACTAGCTCTCGCCTGCGATATCCGCTTTGCTTCCAAAGAGAAAGCCATCCTGTCCCAGCCCGAGGTCGGTGTCTCGGTCGTTCCAGGCGGCGGCGCCACGGAGTGGCTGCCGGCGCTGGTAGGCCGCTCGCGAGCGCTCGAGATATTCTGTGGCTCTGACGACTTCGATGCCGATACCGCGGAAAAATATGGCTGGGTAAATCGATCGATCCACGACGCCCAACTCGACGCGTTTGTCGATAATTTCGCCCGCCGGGTATCCAACTTCGACAAGCGCGCCCTCGAACTCGCGAAGAAGACTGTCAACGCACGTGCTGGCGTTCCGTCTGAAGCTGAACGCTGGGGATCCAACCGAGCGTTCGTATGGACTACGACTTGGCCAGAGACTCAGGCGAAAATCGGCAGACTCATGGGAATGGGATTGCAACAGGACAACGATCTGGAGCTGAACTTCGGCAAACATATCGGCCTGCTGATCGACTAACGCTTCCGCCGCGAAGCGTGCTGGCGCCGCCTCGCGGAAGGCGCCAGCCGTCTAAGCAAAGGTTCTAGCGCGGCGTGTCCGGTCTACCGAGCGTCCGCGCTGTAAGTCTTCAAACGAATTGGCAGGAGGCCTGAAGATGGCTGAGCTCGACGCCGAGAACATGATGAGCGTTGAACTGGCTGGGTTCGGAGCCGCCAGCGTTAACCGCGATCTCGTTTGGTGCTCGGCGGGCTCTCGGGCTCGGGCTGCGTGTTGCGAACGGCCTCGGTCAGCATCTCGCGCAGCTCAGCCTTGCTCTTCGGCGGCTCTCGCGTAAAGGGCTTTTGCCATTGGTTCATACACAACCATATGGCGATGCCGGATGTCGAATTAAACCCCCTTCGCTGGAAAGGCGCTGTTTTCAGTCCTCAAGGCGTTTCCCGATTGCGTAGAATCGGAAAACGCCCCCGTTGTCCTTGGACGGTCGCATTTTCCTACGGAAAGCCGGTGTCGGCCTT
>NZ_JBAURI010000980.1:0-9250 GCF_049581145.1 Bradyrhizobium sp. | reverse complement strand
GTGCAGGCGCGCTGCGATAGCCGCATTCGAATCGCCGACCGTGACCCAGCGCACGATCTCCGCTTCACGCGCGCTCAAGCCGACCGATCCGTCGTTCCAGGACATCATGCAGATCAAGCAGAACGCTACCCGCGCCGCCACCCTGGTGCGGCAGCTGCTCGCGTTCTCGCGCCGCCAGACGCTGCGGCCGCAGGTGCTCGATCTCGGCGATGAGCTGTCCGACCTCACCATGCTGCTGCGCCGGCTGATCGGCGAGAAGGTCAAGCTCGACTTCGTGCACGGCCGCGATCTCTGGCCGGTCAAGGTCGACGTTTCCCAATTCGAGCAGGTCATCGTCAATCTCGCGGTCAACGCCCGCGACGCGATGCCGGACGGCGGCAGGCTGACGGTGAGGACCGCCAATGTCAGCGCGTTGGATTCGATCCAGCTCGCGCACAAGGGCATGCCGGCGGCCGATTATGTGCGGATCGATATCCAGGATACCGGGACCGGCATCCCCGCTGATATCCGCGACAAGATTTTCGAGCCGTTCTTCTCCACCAAGGAAGTCGGCAAGGGCACCGGGCTCGGGCTGTCGACGGTCTACGGCATCATCAAGCAGACCGGTGGCTTCGTCTATGTCGATTCGGAAGAGGGCAAGGGCACCTCGTTCCACATTTTCCTGCCGCGCCATGTGGTCGAACAGGAGGTCGAGGCGCCCGCGACCAATGGCGCGGCCAGGGAGGCACCTGCCGGAGCCAAACCTCGCGCCGACATGACCGGGCAAGGCACCATTCTGCTGGTCGAGGACGAGGAAGGCCTGCGCTCGCTGAACGCCCGCGGCCTGCGCTCGCGCGGTTACAGCGTGATCGAAGCCTCCAACGGCATCGAGGCGATGGAAGCGCTGGAGGAGAAGGAGGGCGCCATCGATCTCGTGGTCTCCGACGTGGTGATGCCGGAAATGGACGGTCCGACGCTGTTGAAGGCGATGCGCGAGCGCAATCCCGAGCTGAAGATCATCTTCGTGTCAGGCTATGCCGAAGATGCCTTCGAGAAGAGCCTGCCGGAAAATCAGCAATTCTCCTTCCTGCCAAAACCGTTCACGTTGAGCCAGCTGGTGGCCGCGGTGAAGGAAACCATGACGCTGCAATAGCTGGGCGGCGGCCTCGCGACCCCTCAGCATCAGGATTGGCTCCCCGGGCCGGCCTCGCACGGCCGACCAGGCGCGCCCAATTGCTTCAGACCCGCGACGGAGGGCCGCAGCCGCCAGGCCCTGTGGCGGCTTCCCTTTCTCCCGCCGCTGCCCACTTTAGGGGCAGTTCCCCAACCGGGGTTAGGAAAAACATATGACATTCGGTTTCAACGCGCGCGGGCTGCTGAAGGCGATCGCCGTCGTCCTGGCGCTTGCGCTGCCGACGCTTGCGATCTCCTCAGCCGATGCTCGCATTGGCGGCGGGCTGAGTTCGGGCTCCCGCGGGTCCCGCAGCTTCTCGATGCCGCCTTCCACCTCCACCGCGCCGGGCACAGCGCAACCCTTCAACCGCACTTTCACCCAGCCGGGCAGTCCGAGCTACGGCGGGATGGGTGGTGGTTTCTTTAACCGGCCCGGCGGCGGGCTGCTGCGGGGGCTGGCCGGAGGCTTCCTCGGTGCCGGTCTGTTCGGTCTGTTGTTCGGCGGCGGGATGTTTTCCGGCATCGGCGGGTTTTCCTCGATTCTCGGCCTGATTCTGCAGGTCGGCTTGATCATCTTCCTGGTGCGGCTGGCGATGTCGTGGTGGCAGCGCCGCACCCTGTCGCAGCCGGCCTATGCCGAAGGAGGCATGGGCGGCCCGGGCGCGACCCAGGCCGGCTTTGGCGGCGGCATGGGGTTTGGGCTCGGAGCGAGCGCGCCGCTGCAGATCCTGCCTGCCGACTACGAGGCTTTCGAGCGTCTCTTGGTCGAGCTCCAGGATGCCTGGTCGAACGAGGATGTGGCGCGGTTGCGGGCGGTGGCGACGCCGGAGATGGTGCAGTATTTCACCCGCGATCTCGAGCAGAACCGCGTCCGCAACCGGATCAACAAGGTGTCCGCCACCAAACTGTTGCAGGGCGACCTCGCGGAGGCCTGGCGCGAGGGCGATACCGACTTTGCCAGCGTGGCGATGCGATACTCGCTGATCGACCGCACGTTCGACCGCACCACCGGCCAACTGGTCGAGGGCGGCGAACAGCCGACCGAGGTCACCGAAGTCTGGACCTTCATGCGCCCGCGCGGCGGCAACTGGGAGCTCTCGGCGCTGCAGCAGACCAATTGATCGGCGTCCGCGCGCCGGCCAGGAACGCGATGACGGGCGTCACGGGTATCTCCGTGGCGCCTTTTCGTTGATGACTTTCCTTCGTGGTCTTTCCCCTCGACGATCGCCGCGAACGATTGTCTTATCGGCTTGTTGTGCTGTCGGCCGCTGCCGGGAGAGGAACGGGATGATGCCATGAAATACGAGCTCTATTACTGGCCGGGCATTCAGGGTCGCGGCGAATATGTCCGCCTCGCGCTGGAAGAGGCCGGCGCCAGCTATCGCGATGTCGCGCGTGAGGGCGGCGGCAGCGGCGCGATGATGGCGGCGATGAAGCAGGGCGCCACGCCGCCCTTCGCGCCACCGTTTCTGAAGGCGGGAAAGCTGGTGATCGGGCAGGTCGCCAACATCCTGCTCTATCTGGGCTCGCGTCACGCTCTGGCGCCGAAGACCGAAGGCGGGAAAGTGTGGGTGCATCAGCTGCAACTGACCATCACCGATCTCGTGGCGGAAATCCATGACACCCATCACCCGCTCGGATCGTCGCTGTACTACGAGGACCAGCGCGCGCCCGCCAGGAAGCGGACCGAGGCGTTCTGGAGCGACCGGGTGCCGAAGTATCTCGGCTATTTCGAGGGGATCTTGCAGGACAATGGCGGCAGCACCATCACCGGTCGCAGGATCACCTATGTCGATCTCTCGCTATTCCAGATCGTCGACGGTCTGCGCTATGCCTTCCCGAAGCGAATGAAGGCGTTCGAGCGCAAGATTCCGGGTCTGGTCGATTTGCATGACCGCGTCGCGTCGCGGCCGAACATCAAGGCCTATCTTTCCAGCGAGCGCCGGGTTCCTTTCAACGAGGATGGCATCTTCCGGCACTACAAGGAGCTGGACGCGTAGCCAAGCCCGCCATTTCGGGGGGCGTATGGAGCACGGAGCCGGAACCCTGCGTCGCAAGCTCCAGATTCCGGTCGGCGCTTCGCGCGCCCGGGAATCAACGCGTCACCTGTTCCTGCCGTCGACCGGCGTCATCGCGAGCTGGGCGAGCTCGATGCCGTCGATGCAGCTGACATTGAGCGCAACGACCTCGGTGCCGTCGGGCTTGTGGCCGCGCGCGAACACGTCGACGCCGCAGTCGATGCAGAGCTGGTGCCTGATCGCGTGCTTGTTGAAGAGATATTCGCGCAAATTCTCTTCGCCAGCGCGCAACTGGAAACTCTTCGGCGCCAGGAAGGTGAAGTGCAGCCCTTTCTTGGTGCAGATCGAGCAGTTGCAGGCGGTGACCATGGCAAGGTCACTGGTGCATTCGAAGCGCACCTGGCCGCAATGGCAGCCGCCGGTAAAGGTCCTGCTGGTGAGCATGGTTCCGCTCCCTCGAAAGCGGAGATGCTGGCGCGGTTTTCCGGCGAGTTTACGGCGCTGCCGCCGCGAGCGCGGGAAGGATCGCGCTCACGCCAACTGATCGATCCGGGTGCCCTGTCCCGGCGGCAGCGGGGGCGGCGATGGCGGCTGGAAGGTGCTGGCGTCGGAGCTGGAACTGCTCGTGCTGCTGGCGCTGCTGGTCGTCGCGCTGTTCTGTGGCGGACTGGGAGGGCTCGATACGACGGCAACGGGCGTCGGCGGCGGTGACGTTGACACGGCAGAAACGGACATTGGTCGCCTCCTGAACTTGGTATCGCCGAGTCTGACCGGGCGCCAACCAAGGCTTCATGAAGCGGATCGATAAAATGCGAACCATTGGGGCTCGGGCGCGGGACGTGGTGAAGGGGCGGCTGCAAATCCGGTCCGAAAACCCCGTATAAGGACCCATTCCGTTCGGCAATCGATTCTGTCCTCAGGATCGGTCGTCGCGCGGCGGATGCCGCCGTTTCGCAAGGGATGGGCCGTGTCGCCTGTGATCCACCGGTTTCAAGCCATGGGCTCGGCCTGCGCGATCCACGTCGAGACAGACGATCCCCCGGCTTCGCGCCTCGTCGCGCTGGCGGCCGAAGTCGAGGTCAGGCGGATCGAGGCGCGCTATTCGCGCTACCGCGGTGACAGCGAACTGTCGCGGATCAATCTGGTTGCGGCCGAAGGCGGCAGCACCGATGTCGATGGCGAGACCGCAGGCCTGATCGCCTATGCGCAGGCCTGCTTCCGCAGCAGCGCCGGCGCGTTCGATATCACCTCGGGGTCGTTGCGCCGGGCCTGGGATTTCTCGGCCCCCCGGTTGCCGGAGCAGCGCGAGATTGATGCGTTGCTGCCGCGCATCGGGCTCGACAAGGTCAGCCTGTCCGGGAGCCGGCTGTCGTTCGCCGTCAGCGGCATGGAGCTTGATCGGTCGCCCGCGATTGCAGCGCGCGCCTCGGCTTCGTCGATCTCGGCGGCGACATCCGCGTGATCGGTCGGCAGCGCGACGGCGCGCCGTGGCGCATTGGCATTCGCCATCCGCGGCAGCCATCGGCTGTGGTCGCGGAGATCGCACTGGGCGACGGAGCCCTCGCAACGAGCGGCGACGATGAGCGCTTCATGGAGATCGGCGGAAGGCGCTATTGCCACATCATCGATCCCCGCACACATCGCGGGCAGGCCGGAAGCAGCGCCTGCGCCTGAAACGCCTATCGGGAATCTCTCATCCCGACACGAACCTGGCGCTCTCTCCGGGACAGGATCAGCCAGCGGTAAATGTCTGGTTTACCATGAGACCGCTCAGGACTCAGGTCCCGCCGCCTGGCTATTGGTCGGTGCTCCGCGAAATTGTGATGGAGGATTCGGTCTTGGTCCTGACGCACCGCATATCGAGGCGGCGGTAGCGGCTCGTGACGTCGTCGCCGCGCAGCAGCCCCGGCTGCTTGACGCAGCGCGCCACACCTTTCAGCATTTCGTCCCTCGGCAGCGTGAAGATGATCGCGGCGGCGCTTGCCACCAGATCCAGATAGGCTTTCGGTGGTTTGCGGTCGGATTTGGCGAACAGCTGATTGGAGAAACTGCGGCCCGCGCAGCCGAGCGTGAGTTCGTGCGCGTTGGGATGCGCCAGGTAGATGATATTCGCCGCAGTCTGTCCGACCCGCAAGCCGTCGATCTGCCCCTTGAGCTGGTTCGCCAGATCGTCACAGCGGTCGGCACGCGCGGGCGAGGCGGCCAGCGCGGTCAGCAGCACGAGCGCGGCGAAGATCGATTGCAGGATCAGGTTTTTTGGCATGCACACCCCCGCGGTCATTGAAGCGCGCGCGGCGGATTCATGCAAGCGCCCAGCCACGATCGCCGCCGCGATGATGACGGCCGCGTTGCCGGCGCCGACGTATCGTCGGGCCGATCGCCTTTATTCGCGCTTCCCCTTGTGGGCCAGCGAAACCCGGCCTGCTGGCGCGCAATCATTGAAGTCGGTCTGGCCATTGCAGCCGCAGACCACAGCCAATCCGGAGGTGGCAGATCATGATCCGAGACCGCCAAAACCTTCCCTTTATCTAAAAAGTGCTTAGAACGGTTCAAGCTCCGCCCGACGCCGAGGCAGGCGCTTCGGCCATCAACCCGCGAGTTACCCCATGAACGCTCCCACCGCCTTTCCCGACCAGTCAAAGCCCGTTCCGCCCTACAAGCACACGCCGCTGTTTCCACTCGGGCCGGACACCGCGCCCTACAAGAAGCTCGCGTCCGACGGCGTGCGGATCGAGAAGGTCTTGGGCAAGGACATGCTGGTGGTGTCGCGCGAGGCGCTGCGGCTGTTGTCGGAGGCGGCGTTCGGCGAGATCAACCACTATCTCCGCCCGGGGCACCTGAAGCAGCTGCGCGCGATCCTCGACGATGCGGAGGCCAGCCCGAACGACAAGTTCGTGGCGCTGGACTTCCTGAAGAACGCCAATATCGCCGCCGGTGGCATCCTGCCGATGTGCCAGGATACCGGCACCGCCATCATCATGGGCAAGAAGGGCTTTAACGTCATCAGCGATGGCGACGACGAGGCGGCTCTCAGCGAAGGCGCGCGCGACGCCTATCTGCGCCGCAATCTGCGCTATTCGCAGGTCGCGCCGCTGTCGATGTATGAGGAGAAAAACAC
Organism: Bradyrhizobium sp.; assembly: GCF_049581145.1. GTDB lineage: Bacteria > Pseudomonadota > Alphaproteobacteria > Rhizobiales > Xanthobacteraceae > Bradyrhizobium. The sequence continues at coordinate 2,962 of NZ_JBAURI010000980.1, read as the reverse complement.
CGCCAACAACATGCCGGCGCAGTGCGAGATCTATGCCGAAGGCGATGATGCCTACAAGTTCATGTTCATGGCCAAGGGCGGCGGCAGCGCCAACAAGAGCTTTCTGTTCCAGGCCACGCCGTCCGTCTTGACCAAGGATCGCCTGCTGGCGTTCCTGAAGGAGAAGGTGCTCACCCTCGGCACCGCGGCGTGTCCACCCTATCATCTGGCGATCGTGATCGGCGGCACCTCGGCGGAGCTCTGCATGAAGACCGTCAAATTGGCTTCCGCGCGCTATCTCGACGCGCTGCCGACCCACGGCTCGGCCGACGGCAACGCGTTCCGCGACCTGGAGATGGAGCAGGAAATCCAGAAGATGACGCAGTCGCTCGGGGTCGGCGCGCAGTTCGGCGGCAAGTACTTCTGCCACGACGTGCGCGTGATCCGCCTGCCGCGTCACGGCGCCTCGCTGCCGATCGGGCTCGGCGTCTCCTGTTCGGCGGACCGCCAGGTGCTCGGCAAGATCACCAAGGACGGCGTCTATCTCGAGGAGCTCGAGCATAACCCCGCGCAATATCTGCCCGCCGTGGAGCAGGCGCTCGGCGGCGAGGTCGTCAAGATCGATCTCAACCGGCCGATGAAAGAGATCCTGGCGGCGCTGTCGAAGCATCCGACCAAGACCCGGTTGTCGCTGACCGGCACCATGATCGTGGCACGCGATTCCGCGCATGCCAAGTTGCGCGAGCGGCTGGAGCGGGGCGAGCCGCTGCCGGACTATTTCAAGAACCATCCGATCTATTATGCGGGTCCGGCCAAGACGCCGGACGGCTACGCCTCCGGCGCGTTCGGCCCGACCACAGCGGGACGGATGGACTCCTTCGTCGACCAGTTCCAGGCCGCCGGCGGCTCGATGGTGATGGTGGCGAAAGGCAACCGCGCCCCCGCGGTGCGCGAGGCCTGCAAGACGTACGGCGGCTTCTATCTCGGCTCGATCGGTGGCGCGGCGGCCAATCTCGCCGAGCACTGCATCAAGAAGGTCGAGGTGGTGGAGTATCCCGAACTCGGCATGGAAGCGATCTGGCGTATCGAGGTGGTGGACTTCCCGGCCTTCATTATCGTCGATGACAAGGGCAATGACTTCTTCAAGGAATTGAATCTTGGATAGGTCTGCTTTCGCTACGGCCCGTCAGGGCCGGGCTGTCTGACGGACGGAGCCGCTTCCGGCCGCCTATCCAGGCGACCCGCGTTTTGGGCCCCTCGCAGGAGGCAAGGTGTGGGATCACGGGGGTCCAAGCCCGGTGATGACGCCCGAATATGCAGCTCCCGCTGGCCTTATCGATCAGGCCCGCTTCCCGGTGAAGGGAAAGCTGCCCATCATCCCGATGCCCATGTCGCCGGAAATGGCATCGCCCGCGACCTTCCCGGTGAACTCCAGGGTCAGCGGCATCGGGTTGGTGATCGAGACCTTCCAGGCGACGCTGTCGCCATTGACGGTGCCGTCGAAAATTTCGGCCGAATTGCCTTCGGCGGCTTGCGTCCCCGTCAGCGTGGCGCCCGCGCTCTTCAGGCTCAGCGTCGCGTTCCGATCGCCCATGGGCGTGCTCATGGTGATGTTCCAGTTTCCGTCCACGGCCATCTCAAATCTCCTAAAGCCTTTTAGTGCCAAGCTCTTTTGTGCAAAAAGCCGAAACGGCGCTCGGCTCCCGGTCGTCGCGGGCGGCGGTATAGCGCATCTTCTCGCGCAAGAACATCGCTCATGGAACCGGGGGCGCGGCGATCAGGCGCGGGCAGCCCGGATCCGGCTGGTGACGAGGACCCGAAACGCGATATACTGGACCGCGAAGGCCGCGATCTTGGCGCCCACCGCGACGAACGTTACATAGAACGTCCATAGCTTGAGATCGCCGGTCATCGCCACCGCGATGGTCCCGGCGCCGAGCGCGAACATCAGCGCGGCCCAGGCGTAGCCCGCGAAAGTGACATAGTCCGGAATCGTCTCGACGACGATTGCGGGCACATAACGCAGCATCCAGCCGCGCTTGAGCATGATCGCGCCGATCGCAAAATGCGCGATCGAGGGTTTTGCCAGCACGAAGCGGGGGTCCTGGGTCAGAATGGTGGCGCCGCCCAGCACGATCACCAGCAAAAGGCTGGCATAGGTCATGAAGTTGAGCTCGCGTCGCCTGATGCGGGCAAAGATGATCTGGCCCATCGCGCCGGCGATCGCCACCGCCGTCGCCAGCACGATGCTGCCGCTGGCGAGGTAAACCCCGAGGAAGACCAGGGTGGAGAAGAAGTCGGTGCCGAGCTTGACAAACACGTCCCTCATCGTCGCCTCCCCGGGGTGGTTTTCGGTCCAAGTGACTTGTCCGCTGCGTCAGTTCTTGTGTCAAATCGTTGCGTGTCAAAAGTCATGGCGTTTTGGGCACCGCCGCATTATGCGGCAGCGCCTGGCTTTTGGCCCGGAGATATTGGGGATACCATTTGGTGAAATAGATCGCGCTGTTGCGCGCGGCGACGGCGACCAGGAGGCTTAGCCAGATCGGCAGGCCCGGCACATACAACATGGCCCCATTGGCGATCATCATCAACAAGGCCGCAAGCGTCCATGCGGCGGCGATGATAGTGTTGACGCGCGAAAAGCCCGGCAGCGCCGCCGTCTCGGGTGGGACCATCTCACGGGCATATTGCAGCGTGAAGGGGCGGCGGGCCAGCATCGAACCGAGCGATATCGCGAAGATCCCGCTGTCGACCAGGAACTTCACGGCCGATTTGCTCAAACCGGGATTGACGAAGTCGAGGTAGATGCCGAGCGCGGTGAACACGATCGCCGAGCCGGCGCCCAGGATCTTCAGCGAGCGGCCGCGCGCCGCGTCGAGCGCGATCACCGCAAGGCAGAGCGCGCTCGCGGCGAACAGGCTGACGGTTGCCGAGGTCATCAGCATCAGCAACGCGAAGACGCCGTAGGGCGCGACGATCAAAA
>NZ_JBAURI010000979.1:0-1980 GCF_049581145.1 Bradyrhizobium sp. | reverse complement strand
CCCCGCAACAGATCAGGAGCGCTGCCGGGATGGTGTAGGAGCGAAAGAACAGAAACTGCATCGGTGAGACCCTGCCTGCAAGTCTATTTAGACGCGCCGGCAGGGTCAAACGGGAGTCGAATTATGCCGCCCTTGGTTTCGGGCGGTTGATGGGCTGAACGCGCCCGGCAGCACCTGGTCGAGCGCCGGTGGGGCGTCCGCCGACAGAATCAGTGGCCTCTCCTACGCAAAATTCGTTCACCAGGTGATGCAGTTCCGAGGCCAGCTCGGAAAGGTGCCCGCAGGCTGCGGCGGTTTGATCCGCATTGGCCGAAGAAGTCTGGGTAAGGCCGGAGATCTGAGAAATACTGGAACTGATCTGCTCCGCCGCACCGTTCTGCTCCGATGCCGCACTGGCGATTTGGGCAACCATGCTGCCGACCTGGTCCGACATGCCGATGATTTCCTTCAGAGCCTGTCCGGTCTCGCTAGTTTTCTTGACGCCGACTTCCACTTCCCGTTGGCCTTCCTCGATTGCCGAAACGGCCACCTTGGTTTCGGTTTGGATGGTCTGAATCATGCCGGCAATTTCCTTGGTTGCCGAAGCGGTCCGCTCAGCCAGGCGCCGAACTTCACCGGCAACTACAGCGAATCCACGGCCCTGTTCTCCGGCGCGTGCCGCCTCAATTGCGGCATTCAACGCGAGCAGGTTGGTTTGGCCGGCGATCTCTGTAATCACAGCGACGATGTTGCCGATCTTTTCAGAGCTCTTGCCCAACTCGAGAATGCGGCTGGCGGCATTGCTGGTGGATGTGGCAATGCTGTTCATCGTGATCAGAGTTTCATCCGCGATCTCGCCACCCTTGCGCGCCGACGTTGCCGACTGTTTGGATGCCACCGAGGCATGCTCCGCATGATCTGCAACTTCGCGGACCGTGGCTGTCATCTCCTGCATTGCGGATGCTACCTGTACCGCCTGCTCGGCCTCGCCATGAGCGCTGCTCGAATTCTGCTTGGCGCCTTGCGAGATCTCTTCTGTGGCGCCGGCCAGTTGCTCGGCAGATTGGGTGATCGACCGCACCATGCGCGAGAGGTTGGCTTTCATGGTGTTGAGAGCACGGCCCGCCTGACCTAGCTCGTCATTAGTGGTGACCTCAACATCGGGAATACACAAGTTGTGTTGGGAGATCGCTTCCACGACCGAAACGATTTGCGTGATCGAGGTAACCAGGGAGCGGATGACAAAGATCGCGATGCCGATGCCGATCGCAAATCCCAGAGCGGTCATGATCGGGATGATAGATACCGCCGACTTGTTGCCGGCAATTTGATCCTTCGATGCTTTGTCGGCGAGATTGCCGTACCAGCTCATCAAATCGTCCGTGCTCTTTTTCAGGTCGAGCTTTGCTTGCTTCGCGCCTTCGCCATAGAAGATTTCGAGGGCCCCGGCGTGGTCTCCCGATTGCTGCTTTTGAAGGGCTTGATCCACGAAGCCGTCATATCTTGCGTTCTGTTCTTGAATCGCTGCAAAGAGCTGATGGCTCGTAGGGGTGGTCAGCAGCGGCTGGAGCTCATCCGACTTCTGCTGAAACTCCACGCGCGCGGCGGTCAAATATTTGCTGTCGTCATGAAGAAGCGCATCGCGTCCGCCAACTTTTTCTTTTTCGATGGCAAGCTGCATTTCTCCACCCAGATGCTGCTTTTGGGTGTTGAACTTGACCGTCCCAGCCAGTGTTTGAGTAGTGAGGGCGGTTTTGAGCGCCATGCCTCCGACCAGCAACAAGATCAGAAGCAGGGCGCCGCAGTTGATCCACAATTTCGCTTTCAGACTCAGTTTCTTCACTTGATCGCCTCTCCATTGCCCGCGGTGTGATTGCGACCACGCATCGCTCGCCTCGAGCGCATCTGCCCTTGATGCCATGAATAGGCAAAACTGGAATAGGCAGACTACGCCCGCCCCCAAAGAGAGGGCCGCAGACTCTCTGTAGCCTTATCGGCGTT
>NZ_JBAURI010000978.1:0-1859 GCF_049581145.1 Bradyrhizobium sp. | reverse complement strand
TTCGATCTTATCGCTGCCAAAGTCGGAGGTCTGCCGGCCCACTTTATGCGGTCGAATGAGAGGCAGATTCTTCTGATGAACGCGCCGGGCAACAAGCATACGCTTGCGGTTCGTATCCTCGCGCTGTGGCTGGCGAGCAAAGGTGCGAGAGTGCAAATCGTCGATCGACACTGCACCATGGACGAGATCGTCAACGCGATCGCCGCCGATAAGACTGAAATGCTGCTCATTTCGATGGCTCTCTCGGAACAACGCGCCGGCGTCGTGGAGATCGCCGAGCGCGTCGCGGAATTGCCGCTGTTGGTGCGGCCCGCCATCGTCGTTGGCGGCTACGCTGTGAAACTGGGCCTTGTTCCGCCGATCCCCGGCGCCGAACTGCTGGCTGATATCAGCCATTTGATAGTAGCGGAAAGGCCCGTTGGCTAGTTGGTGCATCACAACAGGCGATCGACAAGGACGTCGATCTCGTCGTTCCGGCCGGCCACGTAAGTGCAGGGGAGGGGTGGACACCGTCGCAATTCGCAGGCGTCGGAGCGCCGGCGACGAAGTGTCGTTCCCCATCGGGCGTTATCACGAACAACGAGTCGTCCTTGGTGATGCCGTCCAGGTAAGGGGCGCGAGAATCTGCCGAACGCCGCGGAATCGCTACGGTCGTCCGGGCGCCCAGAGCAGAGCGAGCCGCTGTCCAGCGCTGATCTGAGCAGGAGACATCTTCGAGGCGACCGCGTTGCGCAGGCGCAGGAAGTAATCGCGCTCGCGTTGCGGCGCACGTGCCGCGGCGAGGTTCAACCACTTATAGGCCAGGACGAAATCCTGCGGCACGCCGTGGCCCTTGTCATACATCAGGCCGAGCATGGCCTGGCCAAACGGATTACCGCGAGCAGCCGCCTGGACATAGAGGTCGGCTGCGGTGTCATAGGCTTGTGGCGCGCCATAACCGTTTTCGTACATGAAGCCGAGGAACGCCTGCGCGCCGGCATTGCCGCGCAAGGCAAGCGGTGTCAACAGCTTGACCGCGCCGATATAGTCGCCGCGGACATAGGCGGCGTTGGCGCGCGCCAGTTCATCGGCGCGGGCCTGCGATATCGCCCCCGCGCAAAGCGCGACGACAATCAGACCGGCCGCGAGCCTGCGTAATGCCAGGCAACGAAAAGCCCACGCGACCGATCGGCGCATGATTGCGGTCGCGCGATCAGGGCGTGGTGTGAACGCGCAAATCATCGGTGCTCGCTCCCACGCTGCCGCGCAATTTCGACCGCAACTCCTCCGCAATATGATGCGCATCTGTGCCGTCGCGGATGATCTGGGGACGAATAAAGATGATGAGTTCGGTCCGGGTCCCCTGCTTGTCCTGATTCGAAAATGCGTCCCCCAACCCCTTGATCTCATCGAGCACCGGAATCCCGCTACGTGTTCCGCTTTGCTGTTCGCTGATCAATCCGGCAAGCAGGACGGTTTGCCCGGAAGCGATCGAAATCGAGCTTTCCACCTTGCGCTCCGAGACTGTCGGCGTCAGGCTCGAGGCGGTCGTCGGTTGGACGCTGCTGATTTCCTGTTGGATGTCGAGCCTGACATTGCCGTTGACGTTGATCCGGGGCGATACTTTCAGGATGATGCCGGTGTTGCGATAGTCGATGGTGTTGACCACGGTATTGCTGGTGGTCAGCACCGTGGCGCTGCCGGTTGACACCGGAACGGAGTCGCCGACCTGGAGTGTCGCCGTTTGATTGTTGATCACGACCAACGACGGATTGGACAGCACCTTGAGGGTGGTCACGGTGTGCAGCGCGTCGAGAATGGCCTTTGGCTGGGCCGCCGATCCGACCAGGAAGTTGAAACCGGGAAAGGCGCTGTTGATG
>NZ_JBAURI010000977.1:0-2810 GCF_049581145.1 Bradyrhizobium sp. | reverse complement strand
CTCCAGGGTTGGCAAGGCCAGATCGACCAGCGGCAGGATCTCGTTGAATGCCCGCCGCGCGGCGGCCGCATCGCTCCAGCCGCGCGGCCGGTAATTGCCGTCGAAGGCGATCTTGCCGCCGCGGCTTCGCGTCGCGGCCAGCAAGGTGCGGAGTCGCGCCCGGCCGGTGTCGCCATACAGCGACAGGCTGATGCCGGAGAGATAGAGCCAGTCGAACCGCGACAGAAGGTCGAGCATGGCCTCGTCGGCACGATCGAACAGTTCGCGCGCCGGAGCACGGTCGCGCCAATAGAGAAAGCTGCGTTCGCCGCGCGCGTCGCGCTCGATCATGTAGAGCCCCGGCACGCGCCCGGGCAGCCGCATGACGTGCTCGGTGCCGATGCCCTCGGCGCGCCAGGCCGCGAGCATGACCTCGCTCAGCGCATCGTCGCCAAGAGCCGTGACATAGGAGGTGTCGATGCCGAGCCGCGCCAGATACAGCGCGGTGTTGAGCGTGTCGCCGCCAAAGCCGCGCCTGAACAGGCCGTCCTGGGCTTGCGCAAACTCGACCATGCATTCGCCGATGGAAGCAACTTTCATATGTCAGACCGGCAGTCGGTTGAATGCCGCCACTGCTGTCATGACACCGCGGATCTCCGCAAGCCCCTTGAGACGACCAGGGGCCAGCCGGGATGGGTGCCGCGCCCGACGTCGTCCAGGAGCTCATTGCCGCGATCCGGCCGGACGGAAATCCGCCTGTCGGCTCGCCGGCGAGCCGGCCCCCGGCCGGCCCGCGTTGCACGGCTGCGATGCGCCGGCCTGAAAGCTGTCCGTCCAAAGCTCCCGTCCCGCGCGCGGGCGGGGTGCACTTTATTGTTATGATTGATTGTTATGATGGTCTTGACCGCCTCAAATGACAGCCTGGTCGATTGGTCGGCAGGCGGAAGGTGCCGAAAGTCGCCCCGAAGCGACCGCGGAAGCCGGTCGCATACCCCGGACGCATCGGGGCATGCGGCGGCGCGGCTGGGGCTGCCCGCAGCTTTCGCGTACATGCCGCAGGTGGCCTCGTTACGGCGGCCCGCTTCGGAGAACCCTCGAGGATGTCAATCGAACCAATCGCGCCGAAAGGGTTTTCCCCGGCGGTCAGCGCCGGCGTTTCCGATGGTCTGCCTCCGGATCGCAGGCGCTGGGCAGTGGCCGCGATCTTCACCGCGATCGCGATGGCCTCGCTCGACACCGCGATCGCCAACATCGCCCTGCCCGCGATTTCGGCCGATCTGCATGTCAGTCCCGCCGAAGCGGTCTGGGTCGTGAACGTCTACCAGATCGCGCTGGTGGCGACGCTGTTGCCGCTCGGCGCACGCGGCGAGATCGTCGGTCACGAGCGGATCTATCTCGGCGGACTTCTGCTGTTCACGCTGGCATCGCTCGGCTGCGCGCTGGCATGGTCGCTGCCGAGCCTGCTGGTCGCGCGGACGCTGCAGGGACTGGGCGCCAGCGGCATCATGAGCGTGAACACCGCGCTGATCCGCTTCGTCTATCCGAGCCGCCTGCTCGGGCGCGGTTTCGGCAACAACGCGTTCGTGGTGGCGACCGCCTTCACCGTCGGACCGAGCGTCGCCTCCGGCATCCTGGCGCTCGGCCCGTGGCCCTGGCTGTTCGCGGTCAACATTCCGTTCGGCCTCATCGCCATGCTGATCGGCCTGAAGACCTTGCCCAGATTGCCCCATGCCGGGCACGCCTTCGATTTTCCCGGTGCATTGCTCGCGGTGGCAAGCCTCGGACTCTTCATCATCGGGATCGGCGGCGCGGCGCATCAGGCAGCAGCCGCGCTGGTCTGGAGCTGCCTGATCGCGGCGATCGTGCTCGGTTTCATCCTGACCCGCAGGCATGCGGACCATCCGGCGCCGATGCTGCCGATCGACCTGTTCCGCCAGGGACTGTTCGCGCTGTCGGCCCTTACCGCCGTCTGCTCGTTCGCGGTGCAGGGATTGGCCTTCGTGGCGCTGCCGTTCTACTTCGAGGACGTGCTGCAGCGCTCGCAGGTCGAGACCGGATTCCTCATGACGCCATGGCCGCTGGTGGTTGCCATCATGGCGCCGATCGGCGGCCGGCTGTCCGATCGCTTCTCCGCCGGCTTGCTCGGCGGTCTCGGGCTCGCGCTATTGGGAACGGGTGTGGCGTTGTTGGCGCTGCTGCCGGCCTCGCCTGGTGTCGTCAACATCGTCTGGCGCATGGCGATCTGCGGCGTCGGCTTCGGCCTGTTTCAAACGCCGAACATGCGAGCCTTGATGTCGAGCGCGCCGCCGCACCGCAGCGGCAGCGCCAGCGGCATCGTCGCAACCGCACGCCTGATCGGACAAACGACGGGTGCGGCACTTGCCGCCCTGTGCTTCAGCCTGGCCGGCCATCAAGGTGCCGCGTTGGCGCTCGCGCTGGGCGCCGGATTCGCAGCGCTCGGCAGCGCGATGAGCCTGCTGCGATTGACCCTCAAACCGCATCGCAACAAGTGATGGTGCTTCACGTGGTAACACCGGACCCTCGAATATCTTCCTCTTCGCAAACGCAGAATCTTGATTTGAAACGCTGCGGTTTCCGCGCGACATTCCCCGCGAGGTCCAATCGATGGAATGGGCCAACAATAAGGGGATCGCGATGGCAAACCTCACAATCAATGGCAAGACTTTCGACGTCGATGTCGAGCCGGATACGCCGCTGCTCTGGGCGATCCGCGAGAATGCCGGCCTGACCGGCACGAAATATGGCTGCGGCATCGCGCAATGCGGCGCCTGCACGGTTCATCTCGACGGCGTCGCGACGCGCTCCTGCGG
>NZ_JBAURI010000976.1:0-2108 GCF_049581145.1 Bradyrhizobium sp. | reverse complement strand
GTCCTACCCCGCGCGCACCGTGCCGAGAAAGTCGCCGGCCTCGCGCTTCAGCCGGCCGCTGTTGCGCGACAGGGATTGTGCCGCCATGCGCACCTCGGAGGAGGCCGATCCGGTCGCGTTGGCGCCTTGCTGCACGTCGTCGATGTTGGTCGAGACCTGCTCGGTGCCGCGCGCGGCCTGCTGCACGTTGCGGGAAATCTCGAGCGTGGCCGCGCCCTGGTGTTCGACTGCCGAAGCGATGGTCGACGAGATCGCCGAGATCCGCCCGATGGTGTCGCTGATGTCCTTGATCGCCTGCACCGAAGCGCCGGTGGCGGCCTGGATGCCGGAGATCTGCTGGCCGATCTCGCCGGTCGCCTTCGCGGTCTGCTCGGCCAGCGCCTTCACTTCGGAGGCGACCACCGCGAAGCCGCGGCCGGACTCGCCGGCCCGGGCGGCCTCGATCGTGGCATTCAACGCCAGCAGATTGGTTTGCCCGGCAATGGTCCTGATCAGCTCGACGACGTCGCCGATGCGCGCCGCCGCCTTCGCGAGCGTGCCGACGCGATCGGTGGTGTGGCGCGCCTGGTCGACGGCCTCGTTGGCGATCCGCGCGGATTCGCGCACCTGGCGGCTGATCTCGTCGACCGAGGAGGTCATCTCCTCGCTGGCGGAGGCCACCGACTGCATGTTGCTCGTCGCTTCGCCGGACGCCGCGGCGACCTGGCCCGCGAGCGCGAGCGACCGCTCCGCGGTGCCGTGAAGGCTCGTGGAAGAGGTTTCGAGCTCGCTCGACGCCGACGACACGGTCTGGATGATCTTGCCGACCGTCTCCTCGAAATCATCGGCAAGCCGGTTCATGTCGGCCCGGCGGTGCGCGGCTGCGCGCGCCTCCAGCTGCTTCTGTTCGATTTCCAGTTGCTGATGGGCGATGGCGTTGCTCTTGAACACCTCGACCGCTTCGGCCATTTCACCGACTTCGTCGCGCCGGCCGATTCCGGCGATCTCGACGTCGATCCGCCCGCCGGCCAGCGCCTTCATCGCCGCCGTCATGCCATGCAGCGGCGTGGCGATGCGCCGCGCCACCACCACCGAGATGGCGAGCGACACCAGCAGCACCAAGCCGGCGGCCAGCAGCGAGCGCCGGATCGAGGGCCAGGTCTGCGCCTCGAGATCGTCGACATAGACGCCGGTCCCGATCACCCAGCCCCACGGTTTGAAATTCGCGAGGTAGGAGAGCTTGGGTTGCGGCTCCGCGATGCCAGGCTTGTTCTGGTTGTAATGCACGACGCCGTCGCCTGCGCGCGCGGCATCGACGAACATCTTGTAGATCAGGGTTCCGTTGGCATCCTTGAAGTTGGACATGTCGCGGCCGACCATCTCCGGCCTGAGCGGATGCATCACCAGGCGCGTATCGGTGTCGACGATGAAGAAATATTCGTTGCCGGCATAGCGCAGCGCCGCGACCCGGGCCAGCGCCCGTTTTTGCGCCTCCGCGACCGTCGGGCCGCCGTCCTTCACCGTGGCCTGCTCCTGCTTGATCATGGTCAGCGCCACGTCGATCAGATGCTTCAATTCGACCGTCTTCTGCGCCGTCAGGCTCGAGGTCAGTTCGTGCGAGTCGAGGAAGGTGAGGCCGAGCAGCCCGAGGAAGCCGAGCCCGATCAGAGCATAGATCCGCCGGCCGATCGTCAGTCTGGGCCAATGGGATGATGCGGATGCCATGTCCTTGACTTTCTCTGCTTGCGCATCCGGCGCGGCCCGTCAGCCGAACGCGCGGCGCCGCCGACTTCGATCGGCTCTGCAAAATCTTAGTGCCCATTCGCGTTCTGTATTCGGGTTAATTTCGCCGCCCGTATGACTACGGTTCAGCGCCTGTGCATCGGCCTCACCGTGTCGCGGCCTTTTCGAGGCGAGCGAGACTTTCGAGGCGATGCGCGAATCGACGCGAATGGAATCGTGTGGAGATCTGCCGCAAGGCCATCGCCTGTCCCGCTCCCGCTGCCCGGCTAGGCGCCCTGCGGTTCGGCGCGGCTTGTCTTCGCGGTGCCCCAGCGCAGGATGGCCGCATAGAGCGTATCCGGCTGGATCGGCTTGGTGAGGAAATCATTCATGCCGGCGGCGCGGCA
>NZ_JBAURI010000975.1:0-8529 GCF_049581145.1 Bradyrhizobium sp. | reverse complement strand
AGGGGCCGATCCGATGACTGTAAGACAATCGCGAAATGGACTTGAAAAAGATGGCCAACACCGAAGATTCAGAACCTGTCGTCCAGCTTGTTACGACCAAATCCGACGTTGAAGTCGCCGCCGATCTGAAGCAGCGCCTGCTGCACCAGATCAAGCCGGTGCTCGAAATCTTCGACGAGGCCGCGGCCAGCGGCCTCGTGATCCAGTGGGACAGCATCTCGCCGGTCTCGCCGCGCTACAAGCATGAGGTGACGGGCCTGAGAATCGTGAAATTGCTCTGAGGCGGGATGTGCCGCCCAGGCGCTGCGTGCGATCCGGCGCATGGCATGGAACCAAGCCCGCGATGTGATGTTATCAGGGATTGATTGGAAAGATCGCAGCGATGTCGTTCGATTCATCCGGACAGAAGCACGTCGCGCGCCGCGGGTGGCGCCGCGCGATCGAGACACTCGGGCCGTATCAATCGCTTGCGCTGGTGCTGGTACCGCTTTGTGTGGTCGAGCCGCTCAAACTCGCAGCGGTTGCAATTGCCGGCAACGGGCACTGGCTTACCGGTACAGGGATGATCGTCGCGGCCTATGCGGCGAGCATCTTTGTGGTCGAGCGGCTGTTCGAGCTGGTCAAGCCCAGGCTATTGACGCTCGACTGGTTCGCGTGGCTGTGGGCGAAGTTTGTCGTCTTGCGCGGCCGGGTTGTGTTGTTTTTCACAGCTTGCGCAGCGAGCGCGCAGCCGCCGGTGGACTGACATGAAGGACTTTTCCGACGCATCGTTCTCGCCGGAAGTCATCGAGGCCATGACGGCTGCGCTGCAAGCGTCGACTGCCACGCTGCCCGAGCCGGTGAGTTCGGCGCATGTGCAAGTGCTTGCCGAATCGATCCTGCGCACCGCGAAGACCGGAGAATGGAATCCGGCGGTGCTGCAACGGATCGCGCTGATGGAACTACAGCTCGCCTCGCGGGGCTGAGCGGGCTCGGTCTTCCCTGCACCCCTCCCCGGGAGAGGTGCAGGAAGACACTGATTGTGGCGCTTCGATCAAGCCTCAAATCCCGAGATAGCGGTGCTGCAGGTCGGGCGCAGCCATCAATTGCTCCGAAGTGCCGCTCCACACGGTGCGGCCGCGCTCGATGATGGTGTGGCGGTCGCAGATACGGGTCAGATGCTCGACATTCTTGTCGATCACCAGGATCGATTGACCCTTTGCCTTCAACATCGACAGGCAGTTCCAGATTTCCTCGCGGATCAACGGGGCGAGGCCCTCGGTCGCCTCGTCGAGGATCAGCAGGCGCGGATTGGTCATCAGCGCGCGCCCGATCGCGAGCATCTGCTGCTCGCCGCCGGACAGCGTGTTGCCCATGTTGGCGCCGCGCTCGGCCAACCGTGGAAACAGCGCGTGGATTTTGTCCAGCGTCCAGGGATCGGGCGATTGCAGGCGGTTGCTGGCGGCGGCGACGAGATTCTCGCGCACCGTGAGGTTCGGAAAGATCTGGCGGCCCTCCGGCACCAGCCCAATGCCCAATTGCGCGATCCGGAACGAGGCCAGCCGGCGCACGTCGCGGCCGCCGAAGCGGATCGCGCCGGCACGCGCCGGCGTCAGTCCCATGATCGAGCGGATGGTGGTGGTCTTGCCCATGCCGTTGCGGCCCATCAGCGACACCATTTCGCCGGCTGCGATCGACAACGAAAGGCCGAACAGCACCTGGCTCAGGCCGTAGCAGGTCTCGATCTCTTCGACCTGCAGCAGAGGAATCGCGTCAGACTTGGTTGGATCAGGCAAGCTTGGATCAGACACGGCGCGTCACCACGTGCTGATCGCCGAGATAGGCGCGCCTGACCTCGTCATTGCCGCGGATTTCGGCAGGCACGCCGGAGGCGATGACGCGACCGTAAACCAGGACCGAGATGCGGTCGGCGAGCGCGAATACCGCCTCCATGTCGTGCTCGACCAGCACGATGGTGACCTCGCGCCTGAGCTCGGAGAGCAGTTTTACCATGCGCGCGGATTCGGTGATGCCCAGTCCCGCCATCGGTTCGTCCAGCAGCAAAAGCTGCGGCCTGGTCGCGAGCGCGACCGCCAGTTCGAGCTCGCGCTGTTCGCCGTGGCTCAACCTGGAGACCAGCACATCGGCGCGCGCACCCAGCCCGACGCGTTCCAGCGCGGCCCGTGCGGCGCGGCGCAGCGCCGGCTCCTTGCGCGCATTGCCAAAGAAGCGGAAGGAATGCCCGTCATGGGCCTGCGCCGCCAGCGCGACATTGTCGGCGGCCGTGAAATCAGGCAACAGCGACGTGATCTGGAACGAGCGCGCCAGCCCCAGCGCGCTGCGCCGGAAGGCCGGCAGCCGCGAGATGTCGCGGCCGGCGAGATGGATGCTGCCGCCATGCGGCGCCAAGTGCCCGGTGAGTTGGCTGATCAGCGTGGTCTTGCCGGCGCCGTTCGGACCGATGATGGCGTGCAACTCGCCGCGCACGACATCGAGCGAGACGTGGTCGGTGGCGAGAATGCCGCCGAACCGGCGCACCAGATTGTCGACGCGGAGCAAGGGCTCAGCCACGGGTCAGCCTCCCGAGCAGGCCCATGATGCCGCCACGCCCGAACAGCACGATCAAGAGCAGCAGGGGACCGATGATCAGCCCGGAATATTCGGTGACCCGCGACAGCATCTCCTCCAGCACCAGATAGACCACCGCGCCGATCACCGGCCCGAACAGCGAGCCCATGCCGCCCAGGATCACCATCACCATGAGGTCGCCGGAACGGGTCCAATACATGACGGCGGGGCTGACGAAGTCGGTGTTGTTGGCGAGCAGCGCGCCGGCGAGGCCGCCCATGGTGCCGGCGATGACGAAGCAGACGAGCTGGTAACGCTTGGCCGGGAAGCCGATCGCCTGCATGCGCTGCTCGTTGGAGCGCAGGCCCTGCACCACGAGGCCGAAGCGCGAATTGACGATGCGCCAGATCAAAAAGATCACGCCGAACAGGCAGGCGAGGCAGAGGTAATAGAACTGCACGCGGTTCGACAGATTGACGAGGCCGAAAAAGTCGCTGCGGCTGTCGATGGTGAGGCCGTCGTCGCCGCCATAGCGCGCCAGGCCCGAGGCGACGTAATAGGCCATTTGCGCAAAGGCCAACGTGATCATGATGAAATAGACGCCGCGGGTGCGCAACGACAGCGCGCCGATCACGAGCGCGTAGATCGCCGACGCCGCGAGCGCCACCGGAAACTGGACAAAGCCGGAGCCGATGCCCTCCTGCGCCAGCATGCCGACCGCGTAGCCGCCGATGCCGAGATAGGCGGCATGGCCAAAGCTCATCATGCCGCCATAGCCCATGATGAGGTTGAGGCTGACTGCTGCCAGCGCCAGGATCACGATGCGGGTGAACAGCGTCAGGATGAAGATGTCGCCGGCCGCCCAGGAATAGAGCGGCAGCAGGGCGAGGCCGATGACCGCCAGCACCGCCACCACGTTCCGCACGTTGAAGGACGCCTTCATCGTCGGGTGGCCGGAAACAGCCCTTCGGGGCGAACCACCAGCACCATCGCCATCAACAGATAGATCAGCATCGAGGACAGCGCGGGCGCCGCGGTCGACGCCGTGGCCGAACTCAGAACCTGCCGCAGCAGATCGGGCAGGAAGGCGCGGCCGAGCGTGTCGATCAGGCCGACCAGGATCGCGGCCAGGAACGCGCCGCGGATCGAGCCGATGCCGCCGATCACGATGACGACAAAGGCGAGGATCAGGATGTTCTCGCCCATCCCGATCTGCACGGTGAGGATCGGCGCCTGCATCAGCCCGGCAAGACCTGCGAGCGCGGCACCCAGCCCGAACACCAGCGTGTAGAGGAGCTGGATGTTGATGCCGAGCGCACCGATCATTTCCCGGTTCGATGCGCCGGCGCGGATCAGCATGCCCACCCGGGTCCGCATCACCCCGAGATAGAGCAGCAGCGCCACTGCCAGCGCGACGACGATGATCGCCAGCCGATAGGCCGGATAATAGAAGCCGGGCAGGATCGGGACCGGCACCGTCAGCCATGCCGGCAGCGGCAGCGCCAGCCCGGCCGGCCCCCAGATCAGGCGCACCGCCTCGTTGAAGAACAGGATCAGCCCGAAGGTCGCCAGCACGTGATCGAGATGATCCCGGCCGTAGAGATGCCGGAGCGCGACATATTCCAGCACGACGCCGAGCAGCAGGGTGGCGCCGAGCGCGAGAATGGCACCCAGCACGAAACTTCCGCTCCAGGCCACGAACGTCGCGGCGAAATAAGCGCCCATCATGTAGAGCGAGCCATGGGCGAGATTGACGAGGTCCATGATGCCGAACACCAGGGTCAATCCCGCCGCCAGCAGGAACAGCAAAAGCCCGAACTGCAGGCCATTCAGGATCTGTTCGACGAGCAGCAGCATGGGTCGTTTACGCCAAATCCCGACAAAACAGCGGCGGCACCTGCGCGCCGCCGCCGTCTCCAGCAAATGTCCTAAGCAAGATCCGTGCTCACTTCATCGGGCATCTATCGTGGAAGCGATCCTGATCGTCCTTGACGATGGTCGCAACCGTCTTCAGCGCGAGCTGGCCATCGGCGTCCTTGACCACGTCCTGCAGGTAGAAATTCTGGATCGGGACGTGGTTGTTGCCGTATTTGAACGGCCCGCGCAGCGATTTGAAGTCCGCCTTCTCCATTTCGGCTTTCATCGCGTCCTTCTTGGAGGTGTCGCCGCCGACTGCGACCACCGCGCTGTTGATCAATTGCGCGGCGTCGTAGGCCTGCGCACCGTAATAGGTCGGCCGCAGGTTCGGATATTTCTTGCGATAGTCGGCGACGAAGGTCTTGTTCTGGTCGTTGGGCAGGTCGTTGACCCATTCCTGCGCGCCGGGAACGCCGATTGCGTTGTCCTTCTGCAGCGGCAGCGACAATTCGTCGATGGTGAAGGCGGTGTAGAGCGGCATCTGCGCCTTCAGACCGGCCTGTGCATATTGGTTCAGGAACTGCACGCCGGCAGCCCCCGGATAGAAAACGAAGATCGACTCCGCCTTGGAGTTGCGCGCCTTGGTCAATTCGGCGGAGAAGTCGAGCTGGCTCGGCCATACCGTATATTCCTCGCCCACGACCTGGCCCTTGAAGGTGCTCTTGACGCCGGCCAGCATGTCCTTGCCGGCGGCGTAGTTCGGTCCGATCAGGAACACCGACTTGACGCCCTTCTGGTTCATGTAGAGGCCCATGGCGGCCGGCGTCTGGTCGTTCTGCCAGGAGGTCGAGAACACGTAAGGCGAGCACAATTCGCCGGCGAGCTGCGACGGCCCGGCATTGGCCGAGATCAGGAATGTCTGCGAGTCCACCGCTGACTTCAGCGAGGCGAGCAGCACGTTCGACCAGATATAGCCGGCGATGAAGTCGACATGATCGGACTGCACCAGCTTCTCGGTCTTCTGCTTGCCGATATCCGGTTTCTGCTGGTCGTCCTCATAGATCACCTCGACCGGCTTGCCGGCCATCTTGCGGCCGAGATGGTCGAGCGCGAGCTCGAAGGAATTGCGCATGTCGTTGCCGATCACGGCGGTCGGCCCGCTGAAGGTGGAGACAAAGCCGATCTTGATGGTATCGCCCGCAAATGCCGGGCTCGCCAGCGCCAGCGCTGCGGCGCCCGCAAGCCAAAATGCCGATTTCATTTCACGTCCCCTCCTCATGAACCGTGCCGCGCCGGTGACCGCTTCCATTCTTTCAAAACCCGCAAAGGCCCCATTGTCCGATGTCTCCTGCATTCGCGTCCGACGCGATTTTTGCGCGAGGTCCCAAAGCCGCGGTACGCCCGAACCTGAGGCAGCGTGTCAGGAACCGTCGGTCCGTTGCGTGCACCATAATTCGCAGGAACTGGCGAAGGCAAGAACCATAGTTCCCGTTTGGTTGAGGCGAACGGGCCGCGCCATGCCGCCTCGGACAAGACCCTCGCGGCTTCCGCCAAATACCGGCATGGCTCCGTCGCTGGTCCGGATGCCAGTGGCTGGCCGCCCCTGGCAAAGGGCCGCTTTTCCGGGGACCGACGATGCGTCTGGCTTATCGCGCCATTGCAACAACGGCATTGGAGCAAAAGACGAAGCGTGCACTTAATGCAGCTTGGGCAAGCAAACCGAAGGTCGCGATCTCATGACTGCAACGCCCGCACATCTCCATCGCGTGGTGATCGTCGGCGCCGGATTCGGCGGGCTCGAGACGGCTTATCGGCTGGCCGGCGCGCCGGTCGCCATCACCCTGATCGATCGCCGCAACCATCACCTGTTCCAGCCGCTGTTGTATCAGGTCGCCACCGCGTCGCTGGCGACCTCCGAGATTGCCTGGCCGATCCGCTATCTCTTCCGCGACCGCCCCGAAGTGACGACGCTGTTTGCGACCGTGACCGGCATCGATGCGCAGGACCATCACGTCGTGCTCGATGACGGCAGCCGCCTGCCCTACGACACGCTGGTGCTCGCGACCGGCGCCCGCCACGCTTATTTCGGTCATGACGAATGGGAGCCGTTCGCGCCGGGCCTGAAGACGCTCGAGGACGCCACCACGCTGCGCCGCCACATCCTGGTCGCGTTCGAGCGCGCCGAGCGCGAGAACGATCCGGACAAGCGCGCGGCGCTCCTGACCTTCGTCATCATCGGCGCCGGCCCGACCGGCGTCGAACTCGCCGGCACCATCGCCGAACTGGCACACGCGACCTTGCGGCCCGACTTCCGCAACATCGACACCCGCAAGGCCCGCGTCGTTCTGATCGAAGCAGGCTCGCGCGTGCTCGCGGGATTTCCCGACATGCTGTCGGCCTATGCCCAACGCTCTCTGGAAGATATCGGCGTCGAAGTGATGCTGGGCCAGGCCGTCACCGACTGCAATGCCGACGGCGTCGTCTTTGGCGGCAACAGGTTGGAGGCCAGGACCATGATCTGGGCCGCCGGCGTACGCGCGTCACCCGCGGCCGAATGGCTCGGCGCGCCGGCGGACCGCGCCGGACGGCTGCAGGTTGCGCCGGATCTGACCGTGCCCGATCATCCGGACATCTTCGCGATCGGCGACACCGTCACGATCCCCGCATGGCACGGCCAACCGGTGCCGGGCATCGCGCCGGCGGCCAAGCAGCAGGGGCGCCATGTCGCCGCAACCATCAGGGCTCGACTGGGCGGCAAGACCTTCGGTCCGTTCCGCTACAAGCACGCCGGTAGCCTGGCGCAGATCGGCAAGGGGCACGCGGTGATCGATTTCGGACGCATCAGGCTACGCGGCGCGATCGCCTGGTGGATCTGGGGCATCGCCCACATCTACTTCCTGATCGGCCTGCGCCACCGGTTGAGCGTCGCGCTGAGCTGGCTGTGGAACTACCTGCGCGACCAGCGCGCCGCGCGGCTGATAACCCAGGGCTCAAGCAAGGTAACACGCTGAAGGCGGCGTATCGTGGCGCATGCCCGGTACGTCGCGTGCATCGAGACGGTTTTCAATGTTAGATTGACGATTTACCGTCGCGCTATTAGCGTCGCGCAGCGACAGGGGGCCGCGCCGTGGCGAAAGCAGCAGCCAGGACGAAGCGGACGGGACGCAGGTCCGGCAGTCCATCCGCAAGACGAACTCATCGAAACGGACGCTTGGCAGCAGCGGCGGCAACGCCGGCCGTAGCGGCCGTCATGCCCATGGCGCCGGCGCCGCTCGTCGTACCCGTCACGGCAGCCATGCCGGTCGCCCCCGCACCGGTGGCGCAGGAAACGGCGCCAACGACGCCGCCCAAATCGACCGTCATCAATGCGATCGACCTGCCATCGGTCAGCCTGCAGAGGTTCGACCTGCTGGACTTGCAGCCCTATACCCAGGAGAGGGTGTTCGCGACCACTGCGAGCAGGGACTTTCATCTATTCTATGTCGGGCGCGACGACGTCCACAACATCCTCAAGCACGTGCTGTCGCGGGTCAGCATCTCGCTCTATCTCAACATGTTCGGGTTCGATGACGAAGAACTCAACGACATCCTGATGAAGATCGCGCTCGACGCATCGATCACGATGCTGGTCACGCTGGACAAGAGCCAAGCGAACGGGCCGCACGAGAAGGCGCTGCTGGATGCCGATCGACAGCACAACCTCGCGCTGTTCAACACGCATTTTGTCACCAAGACACATGTGCAGGAGTTCAGCATCGGCCAGTCGGCGACACACCAGATCAGCCACACCAAGGGGTTCGTGGCGGACGGCCGCGTCGCCGGCGAAGGATCGACCAACTGGTCGGCCTCCGGCGAGGGGACCTTTGTCGTCAAGGACTTCCCCGGCGGCGCAGGCTTCAAGGCACAAAACAACACCCAGTCGATCATTACCGATCCGGACACCATCAGCCGCTTCTCGGCGGAACTGGTTGCCGAACACATGGTTGCGCAAAAGCAGGCTGCGGCGGTCAAGGCCGTCGCCAATACGGCGTTGCGGGCCAAGGTCGCCAGGCCGCCGTCGGCGGCCCACGTCGCCGAGCCGCATCCCGGGTTGGTTCACCACCGGCCGCATTGACGCGGCCCGGC
>NZ_JBAURI010000974.1:0-2549 GCF_049581145.1 Bradyrhizobium sp. | reverse complement strand
GGGTGGCGCTGTCGGGCGATCCGGCGGATATATACGCTACGGATAAGGCACTGCTGGAGCTCTTTCCTGAGGATAAGCGGCTGACGGAATGGCTGACGTTTGCGTCGAAACAAATTGCATTTCAAGGGCTGCCAGCGCGCATTTGTTGGTTGGGATATAAGGAGCGCGATCGGGCGGGGCTGTTGTTCAACCAGATGGTGCGGGACGGGCGGCTGAGCGCGCCGATTGTGATTGGTCGCGATCATTTGGACGCAGGATCGGTGGCTAGCCCTTATCGCGAGACAGAAGGGATGCTGGACGGATCGGATGCGGTTTCCGATTGGGCCCTGCTGAACTTTGCGACGGGCGTTGCCAGCGGAGCGGGATGGATGAGCTTTCATCATGGAGGCGGCGTTGGTATGGGATATAGTCAGCACGCAGGGCTCGTCGCTGTTGCGGATGGGAGCGATGAGGCAGATGAGCGGCTGAGGATGTGCCTGACCAATGATCCGGCGATGGGCGTGATTCGCCACGCGGATGCGGGCTATGAATTGGCGAAGGAGACGGCCGCGAAACGAGGACTTGATCTGCCGAGTGTGCGATGAAGACTGAGTTATTCATCACGGGGATCTCACAGCTCGCTACCGCTGAGGGTGCGGCGGCACAACATGGCCGGAGTATGAGTGAGCTCAAGGTGTTGAAGGATGCGGCGTTGGCGGTCTCGGGTGGGTTGATTGATTGGGTAGGTGCGAGGAGCGACTGGACGGGCGAGGCTGCAGCGACGCTTGATCTGGGGGGCGTTGCTGTCTTGCCGGGGTTGATCGATCCGCATACCCATGCGGTGTGGGCGGGTGACCGGCTGGCGGACTTTGAAGCGCGGGTTGCGGGCGCGACCTATGAGCAGATTCTGCTGGCTGGCGGCGGGATTCGCAGCACGGTGCGAGCGACGGCGGCGGCTTCCCAAGAGGAGTTGGTCGCACTGGCGAAGCCCAGGGTGGAGGCCCTCCTTCGCTCTGGCGCGACGACGATTGAGGTTAAGTCGGGATATGGGTTTGCGATTTCCGCTGAGATTGCGATGCTGGATGCGATTGCAAAGCTGGCGGCTGAATCGCAGGCGGGAATACTTGCGACGCTCCTGATTCATCTCCCGCCGAAGGAGGTCGCTGAGCGGTTGCGATACGTGGAGCAAGTATGCGTGGAGCTGATTCCGGAGGTTGCGCGACGAGGGCTGGCGACAGCAGTGGATGTGTTCGTCGAGCGAGAGGCCTGGCATGTAGGGGAAGCGGAGCAGATGTTTGTTTGCGCGAAGAATCATGGGCTGGCGGTGAAGCTGCATAGCGATCAGTTCCACAGCATCGGAGGCGTCGAACTTGGTGTGCGCATTGGCGCGCTGAGTGTGGATCATCTGGAGGCCGCGGGCGAAGAGCAGATCGCGGCCATCGCGTCGAGCGGGACGATGGCAACGATTCTCCCGGGAGTGTCGCTGCATTTGGGAATTCCCGCGGCGCCGGGAAGGAGGCTGATCGACGCGGGTGCAGCAGTAGCTGTCGGTACAGACCTCAATCCCGGTTCGAGCCCGTTGTATTCGACTGCAGCCGCGTTGGGGCTAGCGGTTCGGATGAATGGGCTGACGGCGCAGGAGGCGATCGTCGCGGGAACATTGAATGCTGCTTGTGCGCTGGGTGTTAGTGATCGAGGTCGGATTGAGGCTGGATGTATGGCGGACTTCGTGGTGCTGCACGAAAAGGATTGGCGCGAGCTGGTGTATGTAATGGGCGCGAATCCTGTTCGCGAAGTGTGGGTGGGCGGACGGAGGGTGGTGGGATGAATACTCTTTATCGACCAGAGTTGCTGTATGTGGACGGCAGATTCGTTGCGGGCGGTGAGTTGCTGGTCAGCCCTGAAGGGCTTGTTTTGAAGTGCGACGGCGATCTGGATCGCTCGTCGGTAACGATTGTCGAGATGGCGGGCAAAGCGTTGATGCCAGGGTTTGTGAATACGCATTCTCATTCGTTCCAGCGGCTGATTCGTGGGAAGGCGGAGTCGCGGGTGGTGAGTGGGCGAGACTTCTGGTCTTGGCGCGGCACAATGTATTACGCCGCGAGCCAACTCAATCCGCAGCAGGTGTACGACGTTGCGCGCATGGCCTTTCTCGAGATGGCGCTCGCGGGCACGACAACGGTGGGCGAGTTCCATTATCTGCACAATGCTGCGGACGGAAAGCCTTATGACGATCCGAACCTGCTGGGCAAGCAGGTGATTGCTGCGGCTGAGTCGGTGGGGATTCGGATCGTGTTGCTGCGAACTGCATATCTGCGTGCGGGATTTGAATTGCCGCCAGAGCCAGGGCAAAGTCGCTTTTACGAATCGGCGAAGGCGTTTCTCGAGAATATGACGGCGCTTGTGAAGGAGTGTTCGGCGGAGGGCGGACGGATTCACTTTGGCGTTGCTCCGCATAGTATTCGGGCAGTGCCGTTGGGTGAACTCCATGAAATTACATCGTGGGCCAGGACGAACCGGCTTCCGGTGCACATGCATGTTGCGGAACAGGTGGCGGAAAATGCGGCGTG
>NZ_JBAURI010000973.1:0-2116 GCF_049581145.1 Bradyrhizobium sp. | reverse complement strand
CCCTCAGCGTTTTCGACAAGGCGGTGCAGTTGAGCCCTGACGATGCCGAGCTGTGGAAGCAACTCGGCGGCGTTCTCAAAGCACTCGATCGCCCGACCGATGCCCTCGCCAGCTATCGGCACGCCTTGCAGCTCAACCCATGCCATTGGGAGGCGGCCTATCAAAGCAGCGTGCTCCTGTATCAGTTGGAGCGGTTCGCGGAGGCGCTTGATCGACTCAATCTGTGCGATGAATTGCAAGGAGATCACGCCCCTACTCTGCAGATGCGCGCGCGCGTCTTGCGCGCCCTGAAGCGGTATGAAGAATGTCTTGCCGACGACCTGCGGGCGCATGCGCTGGATCCGACCGCCGCCATCACCTGCAACAATATCGGTGATGCGCTGCTATGGCTCGGCCGCCATCGAGAGGGGCTCGAGTGGTTCGACAAGGCACTTGACCTGCAGCCGGATCATGTCGAAGTGCTCTTCAACAAGGGCTTTGCGCTGCTGCAACTCAACCGGTTCGATGAAGCGGGCGATACCTATCGGCGTCTGAAGGCGCTGGATCCGAATGACGGCAAGGCCGGCTGGCAGTTGGCGCATCTCCAGCTCCTGACCGGAGATTTCGAGGCCGGCTGGGCCGAGCGCGAAGCCCGCTGGAAGGTCGCGGGTTTTTCGCCGGACTATCCGACATTTTCGCAACCCAAATGGCTGGGCGAGGAACCGATCGCGGGCAAGACCATCCTTGTTCATGTCGACGAGGGGCTTGGGGACGCGATCCAGTTTGCGCGCTATGTGCCGATGCTGGCCGCCCGCGGCGTTCGCATCATTCTCGTCGTGCAGGCGGCGCTCTGTCCGCTGCTCTCGGGACTTCCGGGGGTCGCCGCATGCCTGCCCGTCCCCGCCGGCCGGCTCCCCGCCTTCGACATGCATTGCCCGATCACGAGCCTGCCGCTCGCCTTCCGGACCACGCTCGAGACGATTCCGACGGCGAGCTATCTGCCGGCCCTTCCCCGAGAGCGCGTCCAGGTCTGGAGACAGCGTCTCGGTTCGCACCACCGATTGCGGGTCGGTCTGGTGTGGTCCGGCAATCCCAAGCAAGGCAATGATCGCAATCGATCGATGCCGTTCAAGACCTTGACGCCCCTCCTCGACCTCGGCGCGACCTTCATGAGCCTGCAGAAGGACCCCCGGCCCGAGGACAAGCCGGCCTTGAGCGAGCGCGCGGACATCGTCGACGTCACGGCCGACTTGACCGATTTTTTGGAAACCGCCGCGCTCATCGCAAACCTCGATCTCGTGATCACCGTATGCACCAGCGTCGCGCACCTTTCGGCCACGCTGGGGCGTCCGACCTGGATCATGCTGCCTTACATCGGCGACTGGCGCTGGCTGCTCGATCGCAACGACAGCCCATGGTATCCGGCCGTGCGGCTGTTCCGGCAGGATGAGACGCGCGACTATGCCGGTGTCATCGCACAGGTGCGGACGGAGCTCGCTGCACGGATTGCCGCATTCGAGACCGGGAAGACCCAAGACGTTTAAGACACGGCTGAGACACGGCCGCGTCGTGCGCGGCCTTTAGAAACCGTGCACAGGCCGGCGTGCTCGACGCCGAACCCGTAGGCCAGTGGCCCGACCGTCTGGCCCATGAAAAGAGGAACGCGACGAGTGCAGCCCCGCCAGGGTGGCGGCTGAGATCATCAGCTGCGCCTTGCCGAACAAGTCGGCTGCCGCGCCGATCACCGGCTGCACGGCCGCAAAGGTGACGGCGGACACCGCAGCGAACCCCCGCGGCCGTTGCGATCGTCACGCCAAACTCGGCGGCGACAT
Organism: Bradyrhizobium sp.; assembly: GCF_049581145.1. GTDB lineage: Bacteria > Pseudomonadota > Alphaproteobacteria > Rhizobiales > Xanthobacteraceae > Bradyrhizobium. The sequence continues at coordinate 305 of NZ_JBAURI010000973.1, read as the reverse complement.
GCGGCAGCACCGGGTCAAGCGCACGCGCCGACAGGCTTGCCGCGAAGGTCGCCATCGCAATGATATCGAGGGCCGGCGGCAGGGCGCTGGTCTTGCGGACGCGCTGCGGGCTGACGCATCAGGGCGCTGTGCTTTTGGCCAGCGCGTCAAACGCCATCAACCGCTTCAGCAATGCCTCGAACTCGGCGAGCGGCACCATGTTCGGACCATCCGACGGCGCATGATCGGGATCGGGGTGTGTCTCGATGAAGACGCCGGCGACGCCGACCGCGACGGCAGCGCGCGCCAGCACCGGCACAAACTCG